>DASXGO010000163.1:0-4245 GCA_036489055.1 Candidatus Cybelea sp.
GCCCCGGTCGACGAGCGGCAGCGAAGCGTTCTTCGACGTGCCGACCCGCACGATATACGCGGCGGTTCCGCCGTTATCGAAGTAGCCCTTGACTGCGTAGGCCATATAGAAGCCCGGCGGGTTGATCATGTAGCTGCCGAAGGTGTTGACGAACTGTGTCCAGTTCGTCACCATCGTTGGGGTGAACGAGGGACCTTGCATTGCCGCACCGATAAAGGCGGTTGTGCTCGTCCCAACGCCGACGATCGGCCCGATGGCCGGCATTTCCTCGATATAGACGCCTGGAGTGGTATAGGTCGTCGTCATTTCTGCACCTCAGATTGGAGTTAAGCTGACGTCGTAGATCCCGCTGGGATCGGGGACTTGAAACGAACCAACGCCTTGCGCGTAGCCGACGGCGCGAACCGTCAGCGTATGCGGTCCCAGTGCGACGTTGCCGATGACGAAACGGCCGTCGGCATCGGAGAGATAGGTCTCCAGCGACGCGTCGAGGAGGATCCACGCATTGGGAACCGTCTGCGACGGCGTCGTCGCGTTGCGGATCGTCCCGGCGATGATGACGACCGGCAGATCGATCGTAGCGGCGTTTTGACCGGTCAGCGTGATCGTCGTCGCCTGCGGTCCGATCACGTCATCGTTGAGATTCATCTCGATCGTGACGCGACACGTGACCGCTGGACGAACGTAGGAATCGAGCGCGCTCCAGAAATCAGGTTTGGCCGCCATGTCCTCGCTCTCGGCAGCGATGATCGGCAGTGCGAGCTCTGAGCTCGTGAGCGTGCCGGTGAGATACTTCGCGGGCATCGTCGGGTTGCGCCAGAGCACGTAGATAACATCGCTGAGCAGCGCGTGCTCGTCGGGCTCTTTCTCCATCCCCTCGACTTCGGAGCTCTTGTCCCAGGCGCTGATGATGTACGAGCACTCGATCCGCGAAGGAAAGAGGTTGGTCGTGACGGTGCCGTCGGGGTTGATCGTCGCGTTACGCTGATTTGAGCGCAGCTCGCGATTGTCGAGCACGCGATAGAGGTAGACGTCGAGCTGCATCCCGGTCCCCTGGCTCTGCCAATCGGTATCGGGCACGGCGAACGAGATTGTGGCGCCCGCCAGCGACGATCCGGTTGGAGCTTCACCGCTGAGCATTGCCTTGAGCGACGCATCGAGGTCGTTAATCATCGGCGACGTCCTGAAGCAGCGCGGCATATTCGCCAAATAGGCTGGGCTGCGTGGCGCGGCCGAGCTTCTGGAACTCCCGCCGCGTCGCCGCGACCGCGTGCTTCATGGCGATCGCCGCGCCGTCTTCGCAGGCGAGATAGGCGGCCATCATCGCGACGTTGCGAATGTGACCGCCCGTCAGCTCGAAGCGCTCGGCCATGAAACCAAGATCGAGATCCGGAGCGAGCTGCGCCCGCGCCGGCCAGACCTGTTGCCAGATCCGGCGTCGCTGCTCGACGTTGGGCAACGGGAACAGCACCGCGAACTGCAGCCGCCGCAGAAAAGCCTTGTCCATGTGTTTGCGCAGGTTGGTGGCCAGGATTGTGACGCCCTCAAAGCCTTCCATTCGCTGGAGAAGATAGGCGACTTCGATGTTGGCGTAGCGGTCGTGCGCGTCTTTGACGTCCGAACGCTTCCCGAATAAGGCCTCGGCTTCATCAAAGAACAGCAGCGCGAAGGAGCGGCGCGCTTCTTCGAAGAGCGCGTCGAGATTGCGTTCCGTCTCGCCGATGTACTTGCTGACAACGCGCGAGAGGTCGACGCGATAGATCGCCATTCCGAGCTCGGCGGCGAGAATCGAGGCGGCCATAGTCTTGCCCGTGCCCGAAGGCCCGAAGAAAATGGCGTTGACGCCGAGACCGGAGGAAACTTTCTCGTTAAAGCCCCATCCTTCCATGACGCGGTCGCGGTTGCGAACCGCGTTAGCGATCTCTTTGAGGCGGCAGAGCTCATCGTGGGGGAGCACGATGTCGCTCCACCTGTAGCGCAGCGGCAGCGGCTGCGCCAGCTTGTCTAGCCTATGGTTCGTTTGGCTGCGGCAGGCCGCTGCGAGCTCGCGTGTACCGGCGCTCGCGTCGCGCAAGCGGCTCTCGGTTTCCGCGGCGTGGGCGGCAGCGTAGATGCGCCCCACCGTAAACGGATAGACCGCCGCGAGTGTCTGCAGGTCGAGCTCCGACGCATGAAGGGCGTGCTCGCGCAGCGCTCGCTTCCATGCCAGGGTTCGGATGTGTGCTGAAGGGATGGCGAGATGCACACCGAGCACGCGGGCTTCGGAAGTTTGCGGGAGCCGAGGCGCGACGTCGGCATCGAGTATAAGGAAAGTAAGGGGCGACGGGAGCGTCGCAAGCGCAGCGATTGCGGCTGTGAGTTCGCACCGTTCTTCGGTTTGCTCGGTCGCGATTTTGAAGGCGGGGATGGCACCGGCGAGCCGGGCATCGCGCAGAGCTTGCGCGACGGTGCCGGCGGCAAGCGCGTCATCGAAGATTCGCGCCACCCAGCCAAGTTCGCGACAAATCGCGCGCACCGCCGTGGCGCGGCCGGAGCCGGGCGCGCCCGAGATGATGACTAGCGCTGAATGGAACGCGTTCGCTTCATTAGCGAGCAGGTAGGTAACGAGGTCTTCGAGCCGGGCGCGTTCTTCTTCGTGTACGAGGAGATCGCGCAGGCCCATCTCCTCGGTCGGTTTGGCTTGGCGTTCGTTTACGACGCGCTGGCCGAGCAAGAAGTCTAGTAGCAAGGGCTCGATCGCGAGCTCTCCGTTGAGTTCGTCGTTCGGCGCACGCGCCGTTAGGAGCGCAAACCGGAAGAGCGCGGAGTTGCGGCCGAGCGCGCGCTGCGTTTCGAGGCGCGACGACCAATCGGTCGAGAGCGTTTCGACGAGGAACGCGCGCGTTGGGCGTTGACGAGTGAGATCGTTGTTCAAGTAGGCGAAGACGCGTCCGTAGCCGGGATGCAACTCGGCCGCGAGGCAGAGCAGGAACGCATCGAACTCGACCGTGCTCAAGCCGAACTGGCGTCGGATCACGTCGAGCGGAAGGTGCGTAGCCGATGGCGTCGCCTGAGCGCGGAGGTCACATCGCAAGCGCGCGTCGAGGGCGGCTTCGTCGGCACGCTGCGCGCCCTGCGGCTGAGGCGTCGCAGCTAGAAATGCGTCGACCTCGTCGTCGAAGACCGCGACGCCATCGAGACCGCGCGGCGTGCCGGCATGGCATTCGCGAAAACGCTTGATTGCGCGCTCTAGCGTTCCATTAAGTCGCGCGAGCTGGTCAGCAAGCTCTTCCGCCGCACTTCCGTAGGGCGGATACCCGGCGAAGCTGCTGTTTTCGAATCTGGATTCGAGCGCTACAGTCACCTGTCTCGCCCGTTGCACGCGAACATCGCGTCCCATGATAGGACGCGACGCTTCGCACTGGTCCTCCCCGCGCTATGAGGTGGCTAACGACGCGCTATTCGCACTCTCTCTTTTCGCTCTCGCGCCGGCAATCCGCGCGGATTTCTTTACGCCTGTTTGTTAACGGTGTCTTGAGGGATTTCTCCCTTCAGTATCTGAGTTCGCAGCTGGCGCGTCCCGGCAGTGGGCTCGACTCCCAGCCATTTTCTCAAGTAGCGTTCAAGGCTATCGAAGTACGCCAAAGCCGTTGCTCTATGGCCGGCATTCGCCGCCGAAAGCATTGCAAGCTGAGTAGCTCGCTCGTTGGCGCGGTCTACCTCGACCAAGCGCAAGGCGAAATTCGTGGCGCGTCCGTAGTCGCCGGATTGCAGGGCCGATCGTGCGAGGGACTCGAGCATCGTGACGTAGTTTTGCTCGTACCGAACGCGCATGGGCAAGATCCAGTCCGAGTGATCCCCGGCCAAGAACTCCCCCGCGTAGATTTCGACCCCTTCGCGGAGCGCAGACAGTGAGCCATTGTTGAAGCATCGCTCGAAGTCATTAGTATCGCTCTCGACCTCCAGCGAAGGGTTCCAGGCGTAGGCGTCGTTCGTAAAGACGATCGGATTGATTTCGGGCACGGCGTTTCGCACGGCCGCTCGAGCACCGCTCACCGCGAGATGAAGGCGATGCGCGCTCTGCTCAACATTGAGCTCAGGCCAGAAAGCCTCCGAGAGTGTCTCACGAAAAATGGCCGAGCGTGGGTGACTTGCAAGGTACGCCAGCAACCCCCCACCGTGCGCTCGTGCGGGCGCACCGCGCCAGCGATCCCCTGCATTAAACGAAAAACCGCCAAAACAGCGAAATTTGAGCGTCGCGCGTAA
>DASXGO010000211.1:0-1538 GCA_036489055.1 Candidatus Cybelea sp.
AGCGGAGCCTACGCAGTCGCGCTCTACAACTATCCACATGGCGGCCAGAAGCGATTGATACGTATTCCGCGGCGCGCAGGGGCATCGGCGATCGCGGTCGACTACTAGGAGGCTCGCGTTTCCGCACGACTTAAGACGGAGATAACCTTCGGGGCGCCGAACCCGCGGCCCCAATACGATGATTGTCGAACGAATTAGCTCCCCCGCCGACGTCAAGCGCGTCGATCGCTCCGATATCGAAACCCTCGCCTGCGAAATCCGCGAAATGCTCGTGGAGACGTGCGCCGTCAACGGCGGCCATCTCGCTCCCAACCTGGGCGTCGTCGAGTTGACGCTCGCCCTACACCGAGTACTCGATTTGCCGCACGACAAGCTCGTCTGGGATGTGAGCCATCAGACATACGTGCATAAAATTCTAAGCGGAAGACGCGAACGCTTCGGAACGATTCGCAAGGGCGGCGGGCTTTCGGGGTTCGCAATGCGCAGCGAATCGGAGTACGATCCGTTTGGTGCCGGCCATGCGAGCACGGCAGTGTCGGCTGCTTTGGGAATGGCACACGCGCGCGATCTCACCGGCGGCGACGAGACGATCGTGGCGGTTATCGGCGACGGCGCGCTGACCGGCGGCCTTGCCTACGAGGCGCTCAACAACGCCGGCGCGCTGCGCACGCAGTTCGTCGTGATTCTCAACGACAACGAGATGTCGATCGCCCCCAACGTCGGGTCGATCGCGTCGTATCTCTCGGTGTTGCGCACGAAGCCGTTCGCAAACTTCGCACGGCGGACGGGAAAGATGGTCCTCGATCGCATTCCGCTCGGTGGCGCGGCGAAGAAAGCGATCGAATCGGCTGAGATCGGCGCGCTGCGGTTCATCTCGCCGACCGAGAAAACCGCCGTCATCTTCGAAGAGCTCGGCTTTCGCTACATCGGTCCGGTCGACGGGCACAACTTTGATGCCGTCGTGGACGCCCTTTGCACTGCGCGAGCGTTCGATCGGCCAGTCCTGATGCACGTTCGCACGATCAAAGGAAAGGGGTACGAACCGGCCGAGCGCGACTCGCGCACGTTTCACGGCATCGGCGCTAATGCGTTCGAGCCCAAGGACGGTTCCAAGAAAAGCAATCAGGGAGCGAAACCGAAGTTTCAGGACGTTTTCGGCGACGCCATGATTGCGGTGGCGGAGAAAGACCCGCGCGTCGTCGGCATCACCGCGGCGATGCCCGACGGAACGGGACTCTCGAAGTTCGGTAAACGTTTTCCCGAGCGCTATTTCGACGTCGGTATCGCCGAGGCCCACGCCGTTTGCTTTGCAGCGGGACTCGCGTCCAGTGGCTTGCGTCCGGTCTGCGCGATCTATTCGACGTTTCTGCAGCGGGCGTACGATCAAATCGTGCACGACGTCGTCGTGCAGGGATTGCCCGTGATCTTTTGCATGGATCGCGCCGGCTTCGTCGGCGATGACGGACCGACGCACATGGGTCTCTACGATATAGCCTACATGCGCACGCTGCCGAACATGACGGTGATGGCGCCGCGTT
>DASXGO010000234.1:0-2796 GCA_036489055.1 Candidatus Cybelea sp.
TCGCACGGCGCCGTGCGCGATTTCGAGCATCGTCGCGCCTTACGGCCGGGCGCCGTACGCTCCTTTGGCGGCAGGAATGCCCTGCAACCATGGGTTCACGCGCGCGGTATCATTATTGGACGATGAACGTAGAGAAGATGACGGAGCGCGTCGCCGACGGGCTCAACGCCGCCTATTCGCGAGCGCTTCACGAACACAACACCCAGACCGCGCCCGAGCACATGCTCGCGGCGCTGCTCGAGCAAGAACGTGGAATCGCGCCGGACATCATCGCGAAGGCCGGCGGTGATCCAAAGGCGCTGGCACGCGCCGCCGACGACGCGATAGGGCGGCTTCCGCGCCTGACCGGCTCGGGCGCCGACAGCGCGCAGGTCACGCTCTCGCCGGATCTCGCGCGGATCATGAGCGTTGCGGAGAATGAAGCCAAGGCGCTCCAAGACGACTATACGTCGGTCGAGCACGTGCTGCTCGCGATGGCGCAATCGTCCGGAGAGGTCGGGCGCCTTTTCCGCGACACCGGCCTGACCAAAGATAAGCTGCTGCAAGCGCTGCGCGACGTGCGCGGCAATCAGCGCGTCACCACCAAAGATCCCGAGGGTACGTATAAATCGCTCGAACGTTACGGGCGCGATTTGACGCTCGAAGCCGAGCGCGGCAAGCTCGATCCCGTCATCGGCCGCGACGAAGAGATTCGTCGCATCGTTCAAGTGCTCTCGCGTCGCACGAAAAACAATCCGGTGCTCATCGGCGATCCGGGCGTCGGCAAGACGGCCATCGTCGAAGGGTTGGCGCAGCGGATCGTGCGCGGCGACGTACCCGAGGGCTTGAAGAACAAGCGAATCGTTTCGCTCGACATGGGCGCGTTGATCGCCGGCGCGAAGTATCGCGGCGAATTCGAAGAGCGGCTCAAAGCGGTGCTCAAAGACGTTGCGGCGTCGGAGGGCCAGATCGTGCTCTTCGTGGACGAACTGCATACCGTCGTCGGCGCAGGCAAGGCCGAGGGTGCGATGGACGCCGGCAATCTGCTCAAACCGATGCTGGCGCGCGGGGAGCTGCACATGATCGGCGCGACGACGCTCGACGAATACCGAAAATATATCGAAAAGGACGCGGCGCTCGAGCGGCGCTTCGCTCCCGTCATGATCGATCAGCCCAGCGTCGAGGATACGATCTCGATTCTGCGCGGGCTCAAAGAGCGGTACGAAGCCCATCACGGGGTGCGCATTAAAGACGGCGCGCTCGTCGCGGCCGCAACGATGAGCAATCGTTACATCACCGATCGCTTCTTGCCGGATAAAGCGATCGATCTGGTCGACGAGGCGGCGGCGAAGCTGCGAACCGAAATCGATTCGATGCCGCAAGAGCTCGACGAAGTGTCGCGGCGCGTGCTGCAGCTCGAAATCGAACGCGAAGCGCTTCGTAAGGAGAACGACGAGGCGAGCCGCCGGCGATTGGAACAGATCGAGAAAGAGCTCGCATCGCTGCGTGAAGATCAGACGCGCCTGCGCGTTCGCTGGGACGCGGAGAAGAACGCCGCGGTCAAGCTGCGCACGCTGCGCGATCAGATCGAACAGACGAAGGTGCAGATCGAGCAGGCCGAGCGCCAGTACGATCTCAATCGCGTCGCGGAGCTGCGCTACGGTACGCTCGCGCAGCTGCAAAAGGACCTTGCAGCGGAAGAGGAGAGTCTCGCGCATAAAGACGGCGCGCGGCTTTCGAAGGAAGAAGTCGACGAAGACGACATCGCCGGCGTCATCTCGCGCTGGACCGGCATTCCCGTGACCAAACTGATGGAAGGCGAGAAGCAGAAGCTGCTTCATCTCGAGGACGAGCTGCATCGTCGCGTGATCGGGCAGAACGAAGCGGTCGACGCGGTCGCGCAAGCGGTGCTTCGCTCGCGCTCGGGCTTGGCCGATCCGAATCGGCCGATCGGCTCGTTCATCTTCCTCGGCCCGACCGGCGTCGGCAAAACCGAGCTCGCACGCGCGCTGGCGGAGTATCTCTTCGACGACGAGCGCGCCCTAATTCGGATCGATATGTCGGAGTATCAAGAGCGGCACACGGTCGCGCGTTTGATCGGCGCGCCCCCTGGCTACATCGGATTCGAGGAAGGCGGCCAGCTCACCGAAGCGGTGCGCCGGCGGCCGTACTCCGTCATTCTCTTCGATGAAGTCGAGAAGGCGCATCCCGACGTCTTCAACGTCTTCTTGCAGATCTTAGACGACGGGCGTCTCACCGACGGCCAAGGCCACACCGTGGATTTTAAAAACTCGATCGTCATCATGACGTCGAACATCGGCAGCCATCGCATTCTCGATTACAAAGGCTCTTTCGACGGCGCGGATTTCGCGATCATGCGCGCGACCGTGCTCGACGAGCTTCGTCAGCATTTCCGCCCGGAATTCCTCAATCGCGTCGACGAGATCATCGTCTTCCACGCCCTCGACGAAGAGGAGCTGCTCCAGATCGTCGACTTGCAGCTCAAAAACCTGCGCCGTCGCCTGGCCGAGCGCGGCATTAAGCTTGCGGTCGACGACGCCGCAAAGCGGCATATCGTCAAGGTCGGCTACGATCCGCACTACGGCGCGCGCCCGCTCAAGCGCACGATTCAGAAGGAGCTCGAAACGCCGATCGGCCGTAAGATCCTGGCAGGCGACATCAACGACGGCGACACCGTGAACGTCGGCTTCGAAGAGAACCGCGGCGAACTGACGTTCACGATCGGCGAGCCCGTCGCCGCCGTATCATCCTGACCCTTCGACTCGGCGCTACGCGCCTCGCTCAGGACTGCGCGCC
>DASXGO010000244.1:0-1721 GCA_036489055.1 Candidatus Cybelea sp.
AACAGGCTGGCTCGAGGGGCGAGGTAACCATCCGGCTAGCCCCCTTTTAGAACGTGCGCTTGGTGTCGATCAGGATCGTCACCGGGCCGGCGTTGACCAGTTCGACCTCCATCTGAGCACCGAAAATGCCATAAAAAACGGGCACGCCGGCCTCCTGAATCAGCGCTCCTGCCAGCTCGTATAGGCGCCGAGACTCCGGCTCTTTGGCGGCATTGACGAATGAGGGGCGCCGGCCGCGCCGTACGTCGCCGTGCAGCGTGAACTGTGAGATCAGCAGTACGCTTCCGCCAGCGTCGAGCAGCGAACGATTCATCAACCCCTGCTCGTCGGCGAAAATGCGCAGTCCCGCTACTTTGCCGGCGACCGAACGCGCGTCGTCCTCGCCGTCATCCACGCCGACGCTGAGAAAAACCAGCAGGCCGGCGCCGATTTCGCCGACGGTTCGCCCTTCCACACGCACCGCGGCGCGCGAAACCCGCTGAACGACCGCGCGCATTAGCGCGAAAAAATGGACGACACTGCGAAGAGCAAATTCTCGCGCCGTTCCAAGACGCGACGATAGAAATAGCCGGCCCAATGCGTTCCAAACGGCACGTAGACGCGCAGCCGGTATCCTTGCGCGACGATCTCGCGCTGCACGCGGGGGCGGCAGCCGTAGAGCATCTGAAACTCAAAACGGTCGTTGCCGATGTTGCGCTCGGAGACGAACCCTTTCACCGCGGCGATCAGCCGCCGGTCGTGGGTCGCGATTCCCGGATAGTTTCCGCGTTCGAGCAGGTTTTGCGCGAGGCGTAGATAGTTTGCGCGAATCTCCGGCATGCTTTTGAATGCGATCTCCGGCGGCTCGTTGTACGCGCCTTTACAGAGACGAACGCGCGCATCGAGTGCGATGGCGTCGGCAACGTCGCCGGCGGTGCGCCGCAAGTACGCCTGCAGCACCGGACCGACGTTCTTGTGCTCGGAATAGATCGCGCGAAAAACGCGCAAGGTCGCGTCGAGCACGGCCGAGCCTTCCATGTCGATGCGGACGAAGGGATCGGGATTGCGCGCCGCGCGTTCCACAACCGCACGGAGATTTTCGGTCGCGAAACCTTCGTCGACGAGCAACCCCATCGCGGTCAGTTTTACCGAAACGTTGGAGTTGACGCCGCTTGCCGCGATCGCATCGAGCATCTCGAAGTAGACGTCGCGCTGACGCAACGCCGCGGCGCGTTCGAGCACGTCCTCGCCCAGAAAATCCAGCGTCGCCGACATTCCCGCGTCGTTGAGCGCCCGTACCGCTCGAATGGCCGAGTCGATATCCTCGCCCGCCACGAAACGCCGCGCAAGGAAGTAAAAATTTTTCTGAACGGTCGATTGCACCGCGCTACTGTACGACGCCGCGGCGCAGAATCCAGGCCGCGGCGAGCACGACGGCGGCGAGAACGATGAAGCCGTAGCAGAGAGCCAGTGCTTCGCGGACGCCCGATGCGGAGAGCGTCACGTAGAGCGCGACCGGCAGCGAGGTGGGGTGAAACGCCACGATGCTCGTCGCGCCATATTCGCCGATTGCGCGTAGCCACGCAAACGCGATTCCCGCACCGATGCTCGACGCGGCGGCGGGAAGGGCGACGCGCGTGAAGATGCGCCATTCACCGGCTCCGAGCGTGCGCGCGGCGTCGGTGTAGATCGGATCGAGCGTTCCAAATGCCGCGGTTGCGGCAATGGCAACGAACGACCCG
>DASXGO010000252.1:0-5363 GCA_036489055.1 Candidatus Cybelea sp.
TAGCAAACGGTCATAAGAAATCCGTGAATCGCGCCGGCTGCCGGCAGCTAGAACGGGAAGTCGCTTTTCGTTAGTCCTACATTCGTTTTTAGATCGTTGACCGATTCGTCGAGTACGATCTGCGAACCCGAATACATAATCTGCCGGATCGGCCAGTGCGTCGCCTTCGAAAGGTAAAGGATCTGGTCGGTTATGTCATGGTTCGATGCCGGATCGGCGACATTGAGCTCCAAACGATCAGTTTCGATTCCTGCGACTTTGCCACCGTCGGTCTGCGTGAGCTTCCCGGGGATGGTCCCGTAATCGTCGATGATTTGCGGGAGGAGACCGTCGGGAATCGTGACGCCGCGCAACGAGACGGCGCGCGGATCGTGCAGGTCGATCTTTAAATGGATGCCGGATAGGATGCCACCCAGATGCCCGCTGACTTTGTCGCCGCCCGTCCATACGCCACCCGATCCTTTACCATCGCCATCGAGGATCAGCGTTTTGACGTAGTGTGGATTCATAAACGAATACTGATAGGCGCGGTTTTGCGTTAGCGTTCCCTTTGATTCGTGAACGTGAAGAATGCACGTGTAGTCGGTGACGCCGCTATAGGCTCGGTCGAAGGCGGCGATCGCGGGCGCCTGGTTGGCCGCGCTTGCCGCGATGGAACACGCGCCGGCGAGCGCCCCGAACAGGGCCATTGAAGCTTTAAAATTCACGGTGCCGCCTCACGACGCCCCATATTGTCCGCAAGAATTGTAAGAAAACTCTAAATTCGCGTCCGCGCGTCGGGTTGAGACGCCCTCGACGTTGACGCCTTCAGTACGCGAAGGCGGGCGCTAAAAATGGGCTAGCGGTAACTCGGCCGTGCGGCGAAACAGTCCCGGCAATAGACCGGCTTGTCGCCACGCGGCTGAAACGGAACTTCCGCTACGCCACCGCACTGGCCGCAAGTGGCTTTGAACATCTCGCGTTGACCGAAGCCCTGGCGGCTCGGTCCGCCGCGGCCGCCGCCGGCTGCTTTACGCGCGGCGCGGCAATCGCCGCATCGGCTGGGCTTGTTCGTGAATCCTTTGCTCGCAAAGAACTCTTGTTCACTCGCGGTGAACGGAAACGTGCGTGCGCAATCGACGCAGGTAAGGGTTTCGTCGGTGTACATTTTGAGTTTTTAACCTGTCTTTCGGTGGTGCGCTACTTATCGACCACTCGAAAGATCGCGCTTGAGGGTGGGGAAGGAGTGTCTCATAAATCCCTCCCCGAATCAACCCTTTGTTCCGATAAGAGCAAAAAAGACCGCATTCCGACTCGCCGGCGGTGGCATCAGGACTCGATAGGCTCTTTTGCTTAAGGCTCGAACAAGAGTAAAGCGCTTCCCGATCTTAGAAAGCGCGGCGCTTCCGCCTCGGGAGCAAGGATAGTTAAACCATCGATACAGTAGCCAAGGCCACGACGCGTGCAAAACGCAAAGTAAAAGTGTTTCCGCCGCACGAGCATTTTGGAAGTCCTCTCAACGTTTGCCGCATCTGCGGCGAGAAGTATAGCTACGTTCAGCGGTCGCTCAATCCAGGCCCGCCGATCAAGAACTGACGAGGTAGGTCGCAACGCGCCGGCTTCATCGTAAGGGCGACTGAGTAAAGTGCTGGTCTGGGAGCGGCTCACGGCGATAGCGGCAATCGGACAGGTACTCGTCATAGCCGTGGGCGCGTTCTTTGCATACCAGCAGATCAATCGTCTGCGCAGGCAACAAGAAGCGGAACTAATTCAGCGAATCTTTGAGACGTTCAATGAGCAGCGCTTTGCAGACGCTCTTGATTTTGTCTACAATGAGCTGGCGATACGACTGACGGAACCGAAATACGTCCGGGAAATCTTTGAAGGCAGAGCGACCGCAGCATCTCATCGCGAGTTTGTGGTCATGCACTTTTTTGACGGACTCGGACTATTGGTGCATAACAAGATGGTCGCCGAGTATCCGATCGTCTTTATCGTCGCTTCACCCTGCATGCGCGCTTGGGAGCGCCTCGCTCCGGTCGTTGAGTTGTTACGCCGGCGCTATCCCCACGCGTACACGCCATTCGAGTCGTTAGTGGCGCGCTCACGGGCGGTCGCCCTAGCGGCGATAAACGAACGCTTTCGAACTGAGACTCCGCAGCTGCGCGAGCAATGGGAAGCGACGGGGCGCGAACTAGCTAACAAGCGCATTCAGCTGCTCGACGACGACGCCGCCGGCTAGAGGGCGGAACGAGCGCGCGCTCGCACTGGTCGAACTTTGAAAGTGACCTTGTGATTGGTGCGGCGCGGTGCGGTAGATCGGGCATGCCCTCTCGAACCGCAGCAAACCGCTTTCACCGCTGGGCAAGTTACGCAAGAATTGGAACGAGCCCAGTACTGCGAACACTAGAACGATCGCAAGCAGCAGCGGCGCGAAATCGAATCCGCCTGATTTTTCCCAGAAATTTAAAAGACGCACAGTACCTAAACGTTTCGAGTGGCCGTTTTGGATGAGTACGGCCAAAAAGGTCTAAATTCGCATCGTGATCGACGCGTACCGTCTGCAGGCGCAATCCTTATTTCGTACCGCTCTCGTCGTTGCTGGAGCCGTTGTGTCAACCGCTTGCGGCGGTGGGAGCGTCACCCCATCGGCTCACGCTGTACCGTTCGACGCCGCCACGTTCCAGGGTGTCCTGACGTGGCACGACGACGCCGCGCGCACCGGCGAAAACCGCCACGAGACCACGCTCACTCTCGCAAACGTGAGGCCGCGATCTTTCGGTAAGCGCTTTGCACGTCGCGTGGACGGCATGATCTACGCGCAACCGCTGTATGTGCCGCGCGTATCGGTGCCGGGCGCCGGCACCGTCGACGTCGTCATCGTTGCGACGGAGCACGACAGTGTGTACGCGTTCGACGCCGCAGGCCGGAAGACAGGACCGCTCTGGCACGCGAGCTTCATCGATGCGGCCCGTAAGATCACGACCGTACCCTGTACCAGCAGCCGGCAGCCGGAGTGTGATCCGACAATCCTCGTTCCCGAGCACGGCATCACCGGAACGCCGGTCGTAGACCCATCGACCGGCACGGTATTTGTCTACGCGAAGACGCTCCAGCGGGGAAAGTACTTCTGGCATCTCCACGCACTCGACGTCCGAACCGGCGAGGAGCGGCCCGGTAGCCCGGTTGCGATTCGCGCGACGGCACCCGGATATTCTGACGCGCAGTTTGAGCCCGAACGCGGATTCGGCCGATCCGGTCTCGCGCTCGAGGGCGGTATCGTATACGTATCGTTTGCATCAAACGACGATGCGCGCGGTTGGATGATGGGGTACGACGCGCGCACCCTCGCGCAGAAATTCGCGCTCTGCGTCGCTCCAACCGGCAATCTCGGCGGGATCTGGATGGCCGGCGCGGCACCAGCGATTGATTCGGAGGGCAAGATCTTCGTCACGACCGGCAACGGCACGTTCGACGCCGATCGGGGCGGCCCGAACTATGGCATGTCCCTGCTCGGGATGACGCGTCGCTTATCTGTAACCGATTACTTCGCCCCGTTCAATGCGCACGTTGAATCGCGGCACGATCTCGACTTCGCATCCACGGGCGTGATGGTGCTCCCCGATACCCAGGGGCCGCACCCGCACGAGGCGGTGACGGCCGACAAACACGGTTGGATCTTTCTCGTCAACCGCGATCACCTGGGCGGCTTCGACCCCAACGGAAACGACGTGATTGAAGAGCTCGATGGCAACCTCGGCGGCGGCCAGATGTACGACGATCCCGCGTACTTCAACGGCGCGATTTACGAAGCGCCTCCCGGCCAACATCTGCGGCGCTACGTTCTCAGGGACGGGCTACTGTCGCTGCGTCCGGTCTCCCAGAGCAAAGACATCTTCAACTATCCGGGATCGACGCCGTCGATCTCCTCGAATGGTGATGCCAACGGCATCGTCTGGACGCTGGCCGTGCGCGTTCCCGGGGCGTACGCCGGAGGCGGCCCTCCGGCTCGGCTGCGCGCGTACGACGCGCGCGACGTCTCAGTCGAACTGTACGACAGCGGCCACGCTCGGGCGCGCGACCGGGCAGCACCCGGCATCAAGTTCTCCGTGCCGACGGTTGCGAACGGCATGGTGTACTTCGGCACGCAGACCGAGCTGGAAGCATACGGCCTCCTCAAGCAGCGGTGATCGGCCGCTGATAGGATTGGTGTTCTCATGAAATCTTTGCTGTTATCCGCGTCCCTGGCAGTCACGATTGCCGGCTGTGCGTCAACGGCGAGCATTCCGAGTTTCCAAACTGCACCGAGCGACGCATTGCCATTGATTGGCCCGCACGGCTCTCAGGTTACCGTAGTGATCATGGAAAACAAGGATTACAATCTCGTCGTAGGCAGCCCGGACGCGCCGTATCTCAATAAGACGCTTGTGCCGCAGGGTGCGCTCCTGCGCAACATGCACGGCATCGGCCATCCGAGCGAGCCAAACTACCTGGCGCTCTTTTCCGGATCAACGCACGGGATTCACGGCGATCCGTGTCCGGTCTACTTCAAAGCGGCAGATTCCGCGTCGGAACTCATCGCCGCGGGCAAAACGTTTGCCGGATATTCCGAGTCGATGCCGCGCAACGGTTACAAGGGCTGCTACCACGGCCGCTACGATCGAAATCACAATCCATGGGTGGAGTTTCGGAACGTTCCTGATTCCGACAATCTGGTCTACCATGGCTTTCCGTCGTCGCCCGCCTCGCTGGTCTGGATCGTGCCGAATCTTTGTCACGACACGCACGACTGTTCTGTGAAGACCGGCGACCGATGGCTATCGCAGAACCTTCCGCCGATCATCGCATGGGATAAGAAGCACGACGGATTGCTGGTCCTAACCTGGGACGAAGCCGCTCCCGACAAGAGTGGCAAGAACCACGTTCCGACCGTGCTCGTGGGGCCCATGGTGAAAGCGGGAACGGAAAGCGATGAGGATGTCGACCATTACTCGACGCTGCATGCGATCGACGAGATTTTCGGCATCGCGTGCATCGATAAAGACTGTAAGGCGCCGGTCGTTAGCGGCATTTGGCAGTAGGAGGGCCTGCTCATGGAGGGCCTTTTTTGGAGAATGCTTCGATTTCTTCGGACGGTTTGTAGGTATAGCCGGCACCCCGAAGCTGATTTAAGCGAACCAAGACTTGCGGCCTGGGTTCGAAAAAGACGTTGATACTCGACCAGAGTCCGCCGTATTTGCGTGACTGTAAAAGGTAATCTTCGATGTTGACTTGGTTCATCAAACGTCGACCCGTGGCGCTGATGAGCAAGCCCCGGAAGCCCGTTGGTGTGAGTGCGGCGCCGTAGCGATCGCGCGAGTAGGTGCGAACCCGTTCGAGTGGAT
>DASXGO010000276.1:0-2074 GCA_036489055.1 Candidatus Cybelea sp.
GGGGCGTTGGGTGAGCAGTCTCGTCGCGAGAATCTGGGGCTGGGGGACGGTCGTCGCCCTCGGCCTAGCTGCCGTCGGAATGTTCGTATTTTGGGGCAAGAGCTGAACTAATAGCCCGAGCTTTTACGCGATTTACGCGGAGGGGCTGGCGACCTTAGCATCGGTCTTCGCACTCGGATTTGCGCTCCTGATCGCCGGTGTAGCACAGATTGTAGGCGCGTTCATGTCCCGTGGCGCGGGCCACGTGATCCTGCTGCTGTTGGTCGGGTTCCTCGACATTATCGTCGGCTTCGCGTTGCTGCAGCACCCGGCGATTGGTGCGCTCGCCGTCACGCTCTTACTCGCCGCGCTCTTTCTGTTTGGCGGGATTTTCCGCTTCGTTTCGGCGCTATGGCTACAATTTCCAAACTACGGTTGGGTGGCTTTTAGCGGGGTGATTAGCTTTATTCTGGGCCTTCTGCTTTGGATGCAGTGGCCGGTGTCGGCGTTCTGGTTCATCGGATTCGCGGTCGGTTTGAACTTCATCTTTGCCGGAATCGCTTGGTCGGCGCTTGCTCTAAAGCTCAAAACACTTTAAGCGCCTCCGTGCTGCGCGGCGATGCGGCGCGCCATCGCCATGATCGTCAACATTGGGTTGGCGCCGCTCGATTGCGGGAAGACCGACGCGTCGGCGACGAGCAAGTTTTCGAAGCCCCAAACGCGGCCGCTCGGATCGACGACGGAATGTTCTCGGCGTGAGCCCATCGCTGCAGTTCCCATCTGATGCGCCGAAAAGACGATTTGCCGGTTCGGCGCCGTGCCGACGCTGCGCATCCGTTCGAGAAACTCGACGCGAAACTCCGAGTTCCATTCGCCGCGCTCGACTTCGAATGGCGTCGTGTGCAGCGTCATCGCGCGAACGGCTCCGGATGCGAATCCAAGCTCGAAGATTCCCGCGATGCCCGCAAGCAGGTTGTCGCCGTCGAACGGCGAGAGCCGATACCGAATCGCCGCTTCCGCATCGAGATCGACCGACCCGGGGTCGCGGTCCCGGGTCAACGCGATGAGCGATGCAACGTTGCGGACGCGCTCCATGTAGCCACGATGTTTGTCGCGATTCTCCCAGGGCAGCGCGAGTGCCGCCAGTCCCGGATGTGCCGGCGCGACCTCGACCTTGGCTCCGTAGTTGCCGCTGCGATAGTTGAACGCGTCGGAATACGCCGTCTGCATCGGCCCTCGCCAGGCTTCGATCGGACGATCGAACTCCAAGATCGCCGCTCCTACCGGGTGCAGGAAGAGCCGTTTACCGAGCAGCGGATGCGTGATTCCGCTGCGGGCCAGCAGTCCCGGAGTTCGCAGCGCGCCGGCGCAGACGATCACGAGATCCGCTTCGATGCGGAACGTGCGAACGTCCCCGTGCGTCACGGTTTGATGGACGACGACGCCGCACGCTCGCGCGCCGGCCGCTTCGATACGAACTACGGGCGCGTCGGCGTAGATGCAGCCGCCGTTCGCCGCGACGTCGCGTAGAAATGTGGCTGCGGTCGAGGCCTTCTTTTCGTACGCGCAGCCGAAACCGCAGTACCCGCAACCATCGGTGCAATCGGTTGCCGCATTTCGCGGTGAAACGGCGAAATGGAGTCCAAGCTCGCGCGCACCGTCGACGATGACACGATTATTCGCATTGTGCGTGGTTGCGGGCGCGACTCCAAGCCGCTGCTCGACCGCCTCAAAATGAGGCAGCAGCTCGTTTGCGAGGCTCGCGATGCCGCTCACTTCCGACCATTCGTCTGCGATGCGTTCGGGGAGCCGCAAGGCCGTGCACCAATTCACGGTCGTCCCGCCGCCCACCGTCGCGCCCGCGAGGATTGCGACGCCGAGATCGCTGCTGGACGTTAAGCCCGCGTCGAGATAAAGATCGGCCATGCTCAGCTCGCGTTGCGAAAAGTCTACTGACCGGTACGCGCCGCCCGCCTCGAGCACGACGACGCGTTTGCCGGCGCGCGCGAACGCCGATGCAGCGGCGCCGCCTCCGGCGCCGCTGCCGATGACGACGACGTCGGCGCGAAGCCGGTCGCCGTCGCGCGCCGTAGCG
>DASXGO010000310.1:0-2336 GCA_036489055.1 Candidatus Cybelea sp.
ATGCCGGCCGGAATCGCCGAGACGCCTCGGATAAACGGCAAAAAGCGGCAAACGAAAATCGCGAACGTTCCCCACCGCTCGAAAAACCGGTGCACGCGCATCAAGCGATCGTGCGTAAAGTGGATGTATTTGCCATAGCGCTCGATCACGGGCACGCCGCCGAAGCGGCCGATGCCGTAGCCGACCGTGCCGCCGGCGAGTTCACCCGCCAGCGCAATCGACACCGTGAGCCACAAGTTGCTCAAGTGACCGGTCGCGGTCAATGCGCCCGCCACGGGGAGCACGATCTCGCTGCCGATCGGCACGCCGAAATTGCCGAGCGCGAGCGCAACGAAGAGACCGGCATAGCCGTAATGGTCGATCAAACCGATGATCGCTTGTTCGAAATGCTGCACGAACGTCGTTACTCCACGGGCGAAGCGGTGTTTCGCGACGTGGCCCGGCGGAGGATTTCAGCGGCCGAACTGCCCCCTTCAGAGCGCAGCGCTTCGAACAAGTCGAAAGGCCCGACCTCTCGTTCGCCCGCGTGCTCCTCCGCGAGGCTCACGATGTGACGAAGCCGCGGCGTGATAAGGATGCCTTCCCACACCCGGTCTTCACCCGTGCCGAGCGCTCGGCGGACTTGCGCGTGGACTTCCGGAACGTCGATTCCGCCGGCGTCGAGGGCGTGCACGATCGCCTGGTCGCGTTCCTCCAGCAAGGCGACCAGCAAATGTTCCGCACCGACGTAGTAGTGGCTGTGATTGCGGCATTCTTGTTCGGCTATGCGAAGCACTCGCCGCGCGGCCGCGTTAAATTTCGAGAACAACGGTCTTTCGTGGCCCTTCGACAGGCTCAGGGCGGAGGGGGAAAATCGGGGCGACACGATTTGAACGTGCGACCTCTTCGTCCCGAACGAAGCGCTCTACCAAGCTGAGCCACGCCCCGAAGAAGTCCGTAGCTTTCGCAGCCTCGTGACGGCCTCCTTGTATTGCCCAGTGTAGGGCGACCCAAAACCAGGGTAAAACTGAGGAACGCCTGAACCTCGTTCATTACCAATGAGATACGTGATCGTCGGGTGCGGACGCGTCGGATCCGCGCTCGCAAAGCTGCTTGACTCCGACGGACACGAAGTCATCGTCGTCGACGAAAATGCCTCTGCCTTCAAGCGCCTTGGGCCGAAGTTCAAGGGTCATGAAGTTGTTGGGACGGGCATCGATTACGACGTCCTCAAACGCGCGGGTGCGGCCGGTGCCGACGGCTTCGTTGCCGTCACCAACGGCGATAATCGCAACATCATGGCTGCGCTGATCGCACAACGCATGTTCAAGATCAAGCGCATCGTTGCGCGGATCTACGATCCGCCGCGCGGGCAAATGTATCGCGAGCTCGGCGTACAAACGGTCTGTCCTACCACAGTCGGCGCAAAGTTGATCCGCGACGTGTTGATCGAGGCGCCCTGGGATTCGCTCAACTTTGATCTCGGCAAATTGACCTCGCTCTGCGCCGTCGTCGGCCCCACCGAGGCCGGACGGCGCGTGGGTGACATCGAGGAGCCCGGACGAGTGCGGATCGCTGCCGTGCGGCGGAGCGTGAACGAAGTCATGGTGGCCGCGAGCGATCTCATATTAGAGGAAGGCGACGAGATCAGCGCGGTCGTCGCCCCCAACGCGATTAGCGATTTTGCAAAGCGCTTTTCTCAAGTCACCCCGCGCACGAAGGTTCCCGCTTAAGCCATGTTCATTCTCATCGTCGGCGGCGGCAAGGTCGGAACGTATCTCACTCGCGCCCTCGTCAACCAGGGCCACGAAGTCGTCGTCATCGAGAAAGACGAACGTAAGGCGAAGATGCTGGAGCGTCTCATCGACCGGCAAGTGACGGTCGTCGGCGACGGTTGCGATCCTTACGTCCTCGAGTCCGCCGGTGTGAGCCGCGCCGACGTCGTGGTGGCGGACACCGGTGACGATGAAGATAACCTCGTCGTCGTGCTGCTGGCCAAGCGCAAGTCCAAGGCGCGCTGCATCGCACGCGTCAACAATCCGGCGAACAAGTTGATCTTCAACTCGCTCGACGCCGAAGACCCGGTGATCGTCATCTCGTCGACCGAGCTCATTCTCGACGTCCTCAACGAGCACGTCAACGCGTCCAAATACCGCTCGATGCTCGAATCGATGCATCTCTTCGGCAAAGGCGACATGCAGCTCGTCAAGCTCGCGATTCCCGAACGCTCGCCGGTCAACGGCAAGCGACTCGCCGAAATCGACCTGCCCCACAACTCCGTCGTGGTCGCGGTGGACCGGCCCGAAGCCGATCTCGAAATTCCGACCGGCGACACGACGTTACGCGCCGGCGACTCT
>DASXGO010000340.1:0-2008 GCA_036489055.1 Candidatus Cybelea sp.
ACACGGCTGCCCGATCTCGATGACGTACGCAGCCGTGCCGGTGTTGCGCGCGCAACCCGAGCTCGCGTCGATTTGGCTCGAACCCCTCACCGCAAGCCGCTACGATCCGCGGCTCGTCCCGATTGAACAGAAATCGTCGGCGCTCTGCGGGATGGGCATGACGGAGAAGCAAGGCGGCTCCGACGTGCGCGCCAACCAAACTCGCGCCGTACCGGCGGAACGCCCAGGTGCGGGACGCGAGTATTTGCTGACGGGCCACAAGTGGTTCTGTAGCGCGCCGATGAACGACGCGTTCCTAGTACTGGCTCAAGCAGCGTCATCCCGAGCGGAGTCGAGGGAGCGTCTTTCGTGCTTCCTGGTGCCGCGCGTCCTCGGCGACGGAACGCGCAACCCGTTCGCCGTCATGCGCCTGAAGAACAAGCTCGGCAACCGCAGCAACGCGTCGGCGGAGGTGGAGTTCGACGCGACGCACGGATGGCTGATCGGCGAGGAAGGCGAGGGTGTCGCGCGGATCGTGGAGATGGTGAACTACACCCGCATGGACTGCGCGCTCGGATCGGCTGCGCTTGTTCGCGCGGGGCTGGTGCAGGCAATCCATCACGCAGCGCACCGCCGCACCTTCGGCGCGCTCTTAATCGAGCATCCGCTCATGCAAAACGTGCTGGCCGATCTCGCGCTGGAATCCGAAGCTTCGACGGTGCTCTGCATGCGCGTCGCGCGTGCCATCGACGACTCGGCGCGCGATTCACGCGCTTCGGCGCTCAAGCGCATCGGCACCGCGCTGGCCAAGTATCACATCTGCAAGCGGGCGCCGCATGCCGTGAGCGAGGCACTTGAATGTTTAGGCGGCAACGGATATGTCGAAGAATCGATTATGCCGCGGCTCTATCGCGAGGCGCCCTTGAACTCAATTTGGGAAGGATCGGGTAATATCAATGCGTTGGACGTTCAACGCATTCTCCGAAAACGGCCGGAATCGCACGCCGCCTGGCACGACGAGATCGCGCCGGCGCACGCCGACGCGCGCATCGCGGACGCCGCGCGCGCGCTCGAACGTGACTTGGATCATCTCACGCGCAGCGAAGCGCGCGCCCGCGAGCTGAGCGAGCGTCTGGCCGTTCTATGGCAAGCGTCGCTGCTGGCAGCGCATGCGCCGAGCTTCGTCTCCGACGCCTTCATCGCAAGCCGGATCGAACGGCGCTCCGGCCGAGCTTTCGGGACGCTCCCTGAAGGGACCGACGTTCGCGCAATCGTCGAACGCGCGGCGCCCGCAGCGGTTTTGGTGAACGCGTGAAGATCGATACGTCCGACGCTCGCTGGCGAATGCTCGCGCGACGCCGATGGACGCGCCGGGAGCGCAAAATCGTTTGGCGTGGCCTGACCGGCCGGTTTGCGCTCGCGGTCGAGCCGTTGATCGGCATGGTCTTTATGGGTTTGCTCACGTGGGGTATCGTCTACCGAGCGCAGCACGTTCCGTCCGAGGCGACGCTGATCAAGATCGCCTGGATCTTCGCGATCGGGGCTTTTGCGTTCGCCGGATACTTCGCAGCGGTGCTCGTCGCGCCGTTCGTCGCGTATCTGCAAACGTTCCGGCCGATTTACGTCCTTGACGGCTACGTACGGTACCGCGAACCCGATTCGCGCTCGCGTATCGATGCTTGCGGCTATGCCGCGGCGCTCTTCGCGGACCGCACGCTTGCGTGCGAATGGGAGTGGTTAGGCAAGAAGCCCCTGCCGAACGCGACGTTACCCGCGCTGGTGGAGTTTTCGCTCTACGCCGGTATCCACAAGATCGACGGCAAGCCTACCGGATTGCTGCCGGACGATGAACTGCCGCTGCTGGCCATCGGTATCGCAACGCGCCACGGCAAACAAACCGACTTGTAAGCGGTTTGATCGAGCGCTAGCTCAGATCCACTCCGTAATCCCGCTTGCCTGCCGCAGGGCCCGCCGCAACCGGCTGGAACGATGGGGTTATGAAGCGCGCCGTAGGCATCGCCTTTCTTAT
>DASXGO010000392.1:0-2180 GCA_036489055.1 Candidatus Cybelea sp.
GCGATCTGGCGGGAGTCGTCGTCGCTGCGCCGCCCCATGTAATAGCGACAGTACCACTGGAACCAGCCACGCGGGTCCTGCGGATGTATCCAGCCTTTTCTGCGCCACTCGTTGAGCGGCTGCGATGCGTTCACTCCGAAATAGTTTAGCCCAGGTTCGCGTCGCTGCGAGCAGAGTTTGGCACGCGCGAACCAGGAAGCCGGAAATTCTTTGCGGCAATCGGTCATATACTTACCGCCGAAGATACCGAGCTCGAGCATCTCTTTCGGCGTAAGCTCGGGCGCGAATTCCTTAGCGAAGTGCCGGCCCTGCGAAGCCGTGCAGTAGTAGACGTAACCCTGCTGCATCTTATCCTTGACGACGACCCGGCGCATCTCAACCGGGCTTCGCGGCCGAAGGGGCGGCGCCTCGGCGCAGCGCAAGACTTCGACCATGCGGCCGTTTGCGCTGGAGCGCTATTTCGCTCGGTACGAGTTCGACACGCGGTATTTGCTCTGCGCCAGCGACCCGGAGACTCTCTCCCTTGAAGAACTCCTGGCGCACGATTCCGGTTCCGTCCAACGGCTCGCCCTGCTGCGACTCGGGTATATCGAATCGCGCGGCACCGGTGCGTTACGAGCGGCAATCGCCGCGCTCTACGAGCGTTGCGGCGCGGAGTCCGTTCTGGCGCATAGCGGCGCCGAAGAGGCTATCTTCGTCTTCATGAATACGGCGCTGCAGCGCGGCGACCACGCGATCGTACAGTTCCCCGCCTACCAGTCGCACTATTCCGTCGCCGAGAGAATCGGCGTCGACGTCACGCGCTGGCACTCCGATCTCACCGGCGAAGGCTCGCCGAACGTTGACGAGCTGGAGCGTCTCGTGCGGCCAGAGACGCGCGTCATCGTGCTCACGACGCCGAACAATCCGACCGGCTATGCGTTCGACCGCGCGCAAATGGAGCGCATTGTCGGTATCGCTCGCGAGCACGAGCTCTGGCTCTTGGGCGACGAAGTTTATCGCGGCACCGAGCGCGAGGCCGAACGGATTCCGGCCGTCTGCGATTGGTACGAGCGCGGCGTTTCGCTCGGAGGATTATCCAAGGCGTACGGTCTGGCGGGGTTGCGTATCGGCTGGTCGTGCACGCGGGACCGCGCGCTCGCGCAACGCATGGCGGCGCTCAAGGACTACCTCTCGATCTGCAACAGTGCGCCTGGCGAGTTTCTCGCGGAGCTCGCATTACGTCACCATGCCGCACTCGCGGATCGTGTTCGCGTAATCACGACGCGAAACTTAGATCTGCTCGACGATTTCTTCGCACGGCGATCGCACTTGTTTGGATGGACGAGGCCGCGCGCCGGCACGACGGCGTTCCCGCGCTACCTCGGCGGCAGCAGCGAAGCGTTTTGCGCGCGCGTCGTGGCCGGAGCCGGCGTTCTGCTACTGCCGAGCACTCTCTTCGATGCCGGTGACGGACACATTCGCTTTGGCTACGGCCGAGCGGACCTGCCCGAGGCCCTCGCAACCCTCGACCGTTTTATCGACTCTGAACGAGCATCATGAGGATATTAATCGTGGGCGCAAACGGTACGATCGGGAGAGCGGTTGCGGCAGAGCTATCGGACCGTCACGAGATCGTTTCGGCTGGGCGCTCCAGCGGCGACATTCGCGTCGATGTCGCCGACTTAGCGAGCATCCGCGCGATGTACGCTCGCGCCGGCCGGCTCGGCGCGGTCGCCTGCGCGGCCGGCAACGTTCATTTTGGACCGCTTGAGGAAATGACGCCCGAGGCGTTCGACCTCGGCTTGCGCGACAAGCTGATGGGACAAGTGAATCTCGTGCTCGCGGGCCGCGAGTTCGTCGAGCGCGGCGGCTCTTTCACGCTGATCTCGGGCATCCTGGCACAGGATCCGATCCGCTTCGGTGCTTCGGCCTCGATGGTAAACGGTGCGATCGAAAGCTTCGTGCGTGCCGCTGCCGTGGAACTCACGGATCATCGAATCAACGGCGTCAGTCCGACAGTGCTCGAAGAATCGTTGGGTTCATACGGCCCATACTTTCGCGGCTTTGAGGCCGTGCCCGTAAGGCGAGTCGCGCTCGCGTACGCCAAGAGCATCGAAGGAGCACAAACCGGCCAGGTTTACCGCGTGCTTTAGCAGTAGAGCCAGCGCATGAGCGCCACCGCGGTAACGCGCAGCGCA
>DASXGO010000450.1:0-4347 GCA_036489055.1 Candidatus Cybelea sp.
GACGCGCTTCTCCGGCGCGATAGCGGTAGACGATTCGGCCCTTCGTTAAATCGTAGGGCGAAATTTCGATCTCCACGCGGTCGCCGGGAAGAATCTTGATACGGTGGCGCCGCAGCCGTCCGGCGATGTGCGCCAAAACGACGTGGCCGTTGTCGAGTTCGACTGAAAACGTCGTGCTCGGAAAGACTTGCTTGATGCTGCCGAACGCTTCCAGCGGCGCCTCCTTGACGCTCTCGGAACTCTTGGGTTTGGGCGGTCGGGAGTCGGCCTTACGGCGTCGATTGCGAATAGCTATGGGCGTGCTCCTTTACAATATGAAATGCAACCCTCTCAAGCTGAGGGCTGCGGCTCGACGAAAAGTGGGTTTTGAAATGGGTACCGATCTTTCCAGGTGGCGCAACTTTATCGACCAGGCGAAAGATCGCGCTTATGAGTGAAGCGGGTCTGATTATCTCACAAGTCGCCCTGCGGCGCAACCTCGCCGGGCGCCCCACGGGTTCCGAAGATTTGCCTCCGGCAGCGATGAATCGCACCCCCATGCGAGCTGTCGTGCTTGTTGCTTGCCTTGCGCTCGTGGCGGCGGCTCCGGTTAAACCGACTGCTTCCCTCGAGGCACAGATTCGCCGGCACGTGCGCTACGTGTTCGTGATCTATCAAGAGAACCGCGCGTTCGATCACTACTTCGGCACGTTTCCGGGTGCGAACGGCATCTATACTGCGGCCGCGCGCGCGCATGGGTTCACGCAATACAATCCGATCGCCAAGCGCGAGACGCACGCGTTTCGCCTGACCGATGCAAACCTTGGGCTCTTAAACAACGCGCGCACGCTCATGGATGCAGCAATTCATGGTGGTGCGATGGACGGCTTCGTCGCGGCCGAGGGCGCGTGGGCGCAGACGCTTCCACTCGCGACGCAACAAAAGCTCGGGATGACCGACCCTGCGGAGGCGGCCTCCGCCGGCGACCTTTCGATGGCGCACGTCGACTGCGACACGATCCCGTATCTGTGGACTTACGCAAAGCGGTTCGCGCTCTTCGACTCGTTCTTTCAAGGCGCGCGCGCGCCGTCGTCGCCGAGCAACGTCGAAATCATCGCGGCACAGAACGGCGAGACCGAGTACGCGCGGTACGGTGCGGCAGGGCCGCCTTACACCGAAGCGCCCAAAGGCGCTGCGGGACGCGGCGTGCCGATGTGGGTCGATCTCGATCCGGCATGGGGGCCATACAACGCGGTTGATTACAGCCCGCAGAAGCAGGTCGACCAAACCTACGCGACCGTTCTGCTGAACTTGGAAGGCGCCGAAGCCGGCCGGCTGACGAAATACACCCAAGACGTCGCCGACGATATCGAGTTCTTGCGCGGCCGGCGCGCTGCCGCAGTCAACTGGACGTGGTACGAGCAGGGTTACGCGAATCCGGCGGATCCGCAGCGGCTCACGCTCGTCACGCACCATCTCGCGCCGCACTACTTCGGGTACATCGCGAACGATGCGTCGATGGATCGGCACGTCGCCGATATCACGCAGTTCGCGACCGACGTCGCGCAGCAGAAACTCGGCGCCGGCGGGCTCTTCTATCTCAAGGGCGGGTTCGGAAACAATCAGGGCTTAAAGCCGGCGAATGCCGCGCCAAACACGTTTTTGGGCGACGACGATCATCCCGGCGAAGCGAGCCTGCAGATTGCCGAGGCAGACGTTGCAGCGCTCGTCAACACGATCGCGCGCAGTAAGTACTGGAATCAATCGGCAATCGTCATAACGTGGGACGATCCGGGCGGCTTCTGGGATCACGTACCTCCGCCGGCGTGGCTGACCTGTCCCGACGGCAACCCCTGTGGTAACGGCGAGCGCGTGCCGCTCCTGCTCATCTCGCCGTATGCGCGTACCGGCGTCGTGCACGAATACGACGACCAAGCGTCGGCGATTAAGTTCGTCGAGCACCTCTTCAATCGCACGCCGCTCGCGAAGCTGCCGGACGAAGCGAAGTTCATGCCGTTCGGTCCGCGCGACGCGAGCGATCGGACGGGCGACTTATCCGGCGGCTTCGATCCCGCACGGCTGACCGGCGAACGCGCGCCGATCGCGGCCTCGGATGCGATAATCCCCGACGACGTCGTGCGCACGATTCCCACTCCGTGGTCGTGCAGCTCGATCGGCGTGCGTCCGATTCCACCGCCCTCTGGAACGTCCGACGCGCCGCCGCCCGGGTTCAATCCGCGCGTGCTCGTGGTTCCGCTGCCGACGCCGAAATAGCCTATCGAGCCCGGATACCGGCGGCCGCCAGGCCGACGAGCAGCATCGTGACGAAACACTAGAAGACCGTGCAAAGCATCGCTGCGTCATGGCTACGCCATAAGGAAAATGCAACCTTTTGGGCTCTTCCTGCGTTAAGGAGTGTGCTATGAATTCCGCCGTCGCTGCCGCAATTGCCGTTCTCGAAATCAGCACCAAAATGAGCGATCGGGAATCTCGTGAATCGAGCGAACCGATTTTCGGCGGCTACGCCAACGGCCGCGGCGACGTAATGCTCTTCGGTAGGGACCTCGTTTACCGCGTCAACTTCAAGAATCAAACGCTCCAAGAGCGGCCCCAGTTGAATGCCGGAGCGCAGCAGCGGTACGACGCCGCCGACCTCGGCGAGGACTTCGAATACGGCAACAAGACGTTTCGCCGCTTGAGCGGCGAGCAGATCGTCGAGATCTGCACCTCGGGCCGCTTCCGCCTCACCTCAAAGTATTAGCTAAGAGATCTTCGGTGAGCTCGCGGCGCGAGTGGATACCAAGCTTACTGAAGGTAGCTTCGACGTGATGACGCACGGTGCGCACGCTGACTTCGAGTGCCCGTGCGATCTCGTGCGATGAGCGTTTGCGCGCGACGAGTCGCGCGACCTCAAGCTCCCGGGAAGTCAGACGCGCGCCGAACGGCGCGCGTCGCGCTTTGCGGGACTGGCCGGCCGCCAGGCGCGTCACGTCCGTAGTCGCGCCGCATTGCGCTACAGCAGGGAGGCGGCGCCGCGTTCTCCCGACAATTCCAGCGCGGCCGCTTCGGATAAGCGATAACCGATGCGCTGGAAGCGCAGCGCGGCCTCGCGCGCCGCTTCGCCGGCTGCGATGTGCTTGTTCTGGCGCCGTGCCACCAGTGCGCGCAGCATCGCAGCATGCGCCAGCGCGGCCGGAGCGACGGCGCCGCGAAGATAATCGCGCGCGGTTTGCGCTGCCGCCTCGGCGCACTCGAGCGTGCCGTGGCGCGCAACGCATTGCGGGATCCATAGGTACGGATCGATCAAGCGCGCGACGGCGCACCGCTCGAACAGCGATTGCAGTTCCTTTGCCATGCCGCGAGCCAGCATCACGTCGGCACAGCCGGGCAGCAGCAACCCCGCGGACTCGGCATCGCCCGCACCGATTGCGGCCGAAAGCAGCGCAGGATCGAAGAAGGCATCGACCAGCGCAAAATCGCCCGTGCGCATGCCGATCTGGACGCCGACCCCGGCGAAAAACGACTGATTGTGCCGGCCAAAGTCACGCCAGTCGAGTAGCCCGTAGAGTAAACTCCGTGCAGCCGCGAGATCGCCGGCGAGCATCGCGATCCGGATACGATCTTTATCGAGGCGGCGTTTGACGTCGTTCACGTCGCCTTTGGTCTTAGCCGCAACGGCAGCCCCCCTGTTTTCATAGGATCGGGCCGCTTCGAGGTTGCCGCACCGCATTGCGATCTCGATGCCCTCGTCGTAACAGAGCACCGTTCCGCGCAAGCCGACGCCGGTCGCGATTTCGGCCGCCCGGTCGATCCGGTCGAGCGCATACTCAAGCGGATTGTAGAGCGCGCCGATCGCTGCGGATGCAATGAGGTGGCGGAGGCGCGCTTCGGGATCGGTCAGGTCGTCAAACTCGATTGTGCCGAGCAGTTCGCGCGCTTCTTCCAAGCGTGCGGCGTAATTCAAGGCGTAGGCGACGATCAGTGCGGCACTGGCTTCTCCGATACGCTCGGCGACGGCGCGCGCGCTTTCGAGCTCGCCATTGTTGAGCCGCGCGTAAAATAGGTCCCACAGCAGACTTCGCGCCGTTTCGCGATCGCGCGACTCATCGAGCGCGGCGAGCATAGACTCGACGACCGGTATCATGCGCGCCCATCCGGCAAGGTTGCGAAGGCATCGCCGTAGTTCGTGCGCGGCGTCAAACCATCGTTTGGATCCGATTCGCATATGACGCAGCGCTTGCGTATACGCGTCCGCGGCGGCGACGTAATCGCCCCGTGCCGCGCACTGCTTCGCCGCGCCGGCGAACGAATTCGCCGCCTCGCGATCGTTTCCTAAAACGTGCCAGTGGCGCGCCAGGAGTGCGTGGC
>DASXGO010000477.1:0-5442 GCA_036489055.1 Candidatus Cybelea sp.
GGCCTCGATTGGATTGAGTTGCGCCGCTTGCCGCGCGGGATAGTATCCGAAAAAGATTCCCACGATCGCCGAAAATCCAACCGATGCGAGGATCCACTGTGCCGGAATCGCGGTCGGCCAGTGCGTGAGCAGCGCGACTGCCAGCGTGCCGAGACCACCCGCCGCGACACCGATCAAACCGCCGATCGTGGCAAGGACGACCGATTCCGCGAGAAATTGCCGAAGGATCGTGGCTCCCCGCGCACCCACCGCCATGCGCAGGCCAATCTCACGCGTGCGTTCCGTTACCGAAACCAGCATGATGTTCATGATTCCAATGCCGCCCACGATGAGCGAGACGGCGGCCACTCCCGCAAGCAGGAGTTCCATGATCGTGCCGGTCTGTGAAGCCGTCTGCGCGATGGCTTGCAGGTTACGCACTTGAAAGTCGTCGGTCTGCGGCGGAACGATGCGATGGCGCTGTTCCAGCAGCGCGGTTACCCGTTCGGTAACCGGATCGATATCTTCGGAGCTCGCCGCCGAGATCATTAGGTCGTTGACGGTCGTCAGGCCGGTAAGGCGCTGCATCGCAGACGTGTACGGGATCAGCACCGTGTCGTCCTGATCTTGACCGAGTCCGCTTTGCCCCATCGCTTGCAGCGTTCCGATGACGGTATACGGCGCGCCTTTGACGATGATGGTCTGTCCGATCGGTGAGTCGCCGTTCGGGAAGAGCTGCCCCACGACGGTCTGTCCGAGCACCGCGACTTTGGCGGCCGAAGCGACGTCGTTCTCGTTGAAGAAGCGCCCGCCGGCCAGCGGCCACGAGCGGATGAAGGTATACGTAGGCGCCACACCGGTCGCGCTCGTCTGCCAGTTGTTATCGCCGGCGACGACCTGCGTTCGGAACGCTGCGATCGGCGATACAGCGGCAACGCCCGGCAGCTTGGCGATTGCCAAGCCGTCGTCGGGCGTCAGCGTGGACGCGCCGCCGAAGCCGGTGCGCGCGCCGGTCTGCGTCACGCTCCCCGGTTGAACGACGATCAAATTCGATCCAAGGCTATTGATGCTCTGCTGCACCGAGATCCGCGCGCCCACGCCGATTGCGACGGTAACGAGCACGGCGGCTACGCCGATGACGATGCCGAGCATGGTGAGCATGGATCGCGTCTTATTGCGGACCAGCGCCGAGAGCGCCAGTCGAAGCGTCGCTGCTAACGTCATGCTGCTCTCCGCTCGTTCATCGCATCGCCGGTAATGACGCCGTCCCGGAACGTCACGATGCGGCGTGCGTAGGCGGCGACGTCAGGCTCGTGGGTTACCAGCATGATCGTCATTCCTTGTTCGTCGTTCAGCCGCGCGAAGAGACGCATCACGTCCTGCGAGCTCATGGTATCGAGCGCTCCGGTCGGCTCGTCGGCGAGAATGAGTCCGGGATCGTTAACGAGGGCCCGGGCAATTGCGACGCGCTGCTGTTGACCGCCCGACATCTGGTTGGGATGGTGGGCCGCCAGTTGCGGCACGCCGACGAGCGCGAGTTTCTCCAGCGCCATCGTGCGCCGTTCGGCCTCATTGACGCCGGCGTAGACCATCGGAAGCTCGACGTTTTCCACGGCGCTCGTGCGCGGCAGCAGGTTGTAGGACTGAAAGACAAATCCAAGCCGGCGGCCGCGAATGTCGGCGCGCGCGTCGGAGCTGAGGTTCGAGACCTCCTGTCCTTCCAAACGATACGTGCCCGCCGTCGGCGTATCCAGCAGTCCGGTCAAATGCATAAACGTTGACTTGCCGGAGCCCGACGGTCCCATGACGGCGACGAACTCGCCCGGCTCGACGGTGAGTTCGACGCCGCGCAGCGCATAGACTCGATCGTTGCCCATCGCGTATTCTTTGCGAAGTCCCGCAACTTCCACGACCCCTGCCATTAGTGCACGCCTCGCATTCCGCCAATCGGGCCGCCGCTCATCGGCGAGCGAGCGCCTGCGCCGCTTCCGGAGCGCTGCGCCGAATTCGTGCCGGTCACCACGTGGTCGGCCGTGGTCAGCGAGCCCAGAATCAACGGTTCGACCGCTGCTTGGGTGCCGTTCGTGAGCCGGACGTTAACGAGCACCGGGACCGCTTTGCCGCCTCGATCGACCAGCACGCGGGCATTCGATCCAGCGGTGATTGCGCTACTCGCGACCGAGCCGCTAACCGTACCCCACGGCGTTGCCGCCGCGCTTGAGGTGCGCGTGTGCAATGCTGCAAGCGGAACCGTCAATGCGTTCGGCACGCTCGCGACCTGGATCGTCGCGTTTGCCGTCATACCGGGCAGCAGTTTCCCGCCGGCATTCGCGGCGTAGACGACGACGTCGTACGTTACTACGTTATTGAGCGTCTGCGGATTGATGCGCACCTGCGCGACCGTGCCCTGGAACGTTTGGTTGGGATAGGCCAAGACCGAGAACGAGACCGAATCGCCGCGCTTAACGCCGCCGATATCCGGTTCGCCGACGTTGATGTCGACTTCCATTTTGCTGAGGTTTTGCGCAATCGAAAAGAGCGTCGGCGTCTGGAGCGACGCGGCGACGGTTTGGCCGACGGAGATGTCGCGCGCGACCACGGTACCGTCCACCGGAGACGTTATGATGGCGTGTTCCAGGTTGAGCTCGTCCTGACGGACGACCGCTTCGGCTGCAGCGACGTTTGCTTCCGCGGCTTGCGTTGCGGCCTCTTGGCTTTGTGCGGTCGAGGAGCTTTGACCAACGGTAGCACTGCCGGCAAGGGCTGCCGCCTGTGCCTGCGCGACGGCGGCCTGCGTGGCCGCGACGTCGCTTTGATCTTGCGCGACCGCCGAGCGATCGGTATCGACCGTGCTCTGCGCGATGTATCCCTGCGAGAGCAGTGCCGAGTCACGCGATTGGGTTTTCTGCGCGAGTGACAGGGCGGCTTGCGTTTTGGTGACGTTTGCGCGGGCGGATGCGACCGCGGCCGCCTGTGCCGCTGCGTTTGCGCTCGCGACGTCAATTCCCGAAGAGGCGCCGCTCGCGCTTGCCGACGCTTGTGCGGTCTGCGCGCGCGCCTGCTCGAGAGCCGCCTGCGCCTGTTCCAACTGCGCTTGAAGCGTGCTCGGGTCGAGACGCGCAAGCACTTGACCGTGTTTGACCTTACTATTGTAGTCGACGTCAATCGACGCAATGGTTCCCGAGATCTGGGTGCCCACGGAGATGAGATTCTGGGGATTCACCGTGCCCGAAGCGGTCACGGTGGAGACGAGCGTCCCTTGCGTCACAGGTGCCGTATCGTATTTGTCGGCGGCGTGCGACCGAGTCACGAAAAAGGCAAGGATGCCTCCGGCAAAAAGCAGCGCGAGGGCAACCCAGAACAACCGAGGGATCTTGGCAAGGGCGGCCCCGCTTGCAACGCGCGGGCCTGCGGCGGGAATGGTAGCTGTTGACATGACGCCCTCACCGTACCGCGACCACCTGACAACGAGTGGAGAGTTTGGCGCTTACCGGTTAAGTGCCGATTAGCGTCGAAGGCGCCGCGATGGCTCGTGGTATCGTTATCGGAATTTTAGCGACCCTGGTCGTCATCGCCGTGCTTGGGTACGTCGCGGTGGAAGTTGGCATGCTTCCCGCAAACGCCGATGCAAAAGCGTCGAAGATCGAACGGTGGGCGGCGCGCACGTCGTTGCGCGCGACGATTGCGCGTCAGGCGCCGCGCACACCCAATCCCGTGCCGCTAACCGATTCGAATCTCATTGCCGGAATCAAGCTCTATGCCGCCAACTGCGCGGTCTGCCACGGCGCGTCGGATGCCAATCGCTCGAACATCGCCGCCGGTCTCTATCAACATCCGCCGCAGCTTGCAAAGGACGGCGTCGAAGACGACCCGGAAGGCGAAACGTTTTGGAAGGTGTATCACGGCATCCGCTTTACCGGAATGCCGGCCTTCGGCCACACGCTCAACGACACGCAGATCTGGCAGCTCGCACTCTTCCTTAAGCATATGGATTCGCTACCGCCCGGCCCCAATCGCGAGTGGAAGGCGGTGAAGAGCGTCGGCCTATGAAAAACGCTTACGGTTCGGTCGTTGTTTCCGCGTGCGCCGGGGTCGCTGCGAAGACGTATTGATCGTTCGAGTTCTGCGACGTCGGCGAAGGCGTCGCGAAATTATACTGCATCGCGAGTCCCGAGAGTACGGCCGCCGTCTCCGGATAGACTTGACCGCGGAACGAGCCGTCGCCGTTCATTGTGGCGACGACGTGCAGCTTGCCGTCCGGTCCCGCGCCAAGGCCGAGATCGACGCTCGAAGGCCCGATGTCGAACCAAATGTAGTTTCCGTCGCGGCCGCCGACGACCGGAACGTACAGCTTGTAGTACGTCGTGTGGTAGTGACCGCGCAGCGTGCCGTTCGGAAAGAGCTCCAGATCGAGTTTTCCGGTCAACGGATAGGTCGATCCGTAGACCTCGGTTATCGCCGTGTCGTAATAGTTGAAGGTCGCCTGGGCCGAGGCCGCGCTTGCCAGCATTGCCGTTGCCGCGCATCCGAGCGCAACGCTACTGACCAGCTTCTTAACCCAAGTTACTACCATGCTTTCTCCTCGCCCAAGTTTATTACCATTCGGTCTCCTCTCGACATCGCTCTAAGGGAGTAGAGCGCTCGGCCCGGCGAGAACGTGACGAGAGTGGTACAGCCGTCCGAAATCGACCTTCGGGGTCTTCCCGGTTGGGAACGGCCCGATTTAGTCCGTAAAGCTCTAGACCGTCTTCCCTCCGGAGCCTCGCTTACCCTCATAACCGACGCCGAGCCGAGAGCGCTTTCGTCGCGCGTTACCCAGGATCGTCCCGACCGCTTCGTCGTCGAGACGCGCCGCGTCGGCAGCCGCGTTTGGCAGCTACGGTTAACGCACCGGCCGGGCGAACTCGCCGATCGCAACTCGGCCGCGCAGCACTTGAGCAGGTGTCCGGCTTTTGCGTCGCTCGATGCCGGCGTTCGCTCCGAGCTCGTTGCTGCAGCGGTATGGCAGACCGGGCGACGCGGGCAAACGCTCGTCGCCGAAAATAGCGACTGGCCGTTCATCGGCATGGTGACTGAGGGCATCGTCGCGCGCGCGAACGGCGGCGGACGCGAACGCGAGCGAATACTCTACGAAATTTTTCAGTACGAGCTGTTCGGCGTCGCGGAATACTTCGATCGCGGCTTCAAGATGGCGCGCATCGCGGTCTTCTCCAAGTCGGCACACGTGTTGAAGATTCCGTGGGACGTCGTTTCGCGAGTCGCCGAACGCTATCCGCAGCTCAGCAACGCGCTCGGAATCGTCATGGCGCAACGCATCCGGCTCTTGGCCGACGCACTCGCCGTGCAGGGTTCGTTACCGATCCTAGGACGGATCGCACGCGTGTTGCTTCCCTACGCCATGCCGGAGCGCGGTCTCGTGCCGGCCGCATCGTCGCTCTCGACGATCACGCAGTCGCAGATCGC
>DASXGO010000051.1:0-2086 GCA_036489055.1 Candidatus Cybelea sp.
GTCGTCCGGCGTCGGAACCGGGGGAGGGAAGACGACGATGTCGCCCTCGTTAGGCCGGCGGAAACGGTACTCGAACTTATCGACCAGCAGAACGTCGTGAATCTGCAGCGTCGGCAACATCGATCCCGACGGTATGTAGTACGTCCGCGCGACGAACGTGATCAGAACCCACGCGGCGAGACCTGCGATGATGAACGGATCGAGGAACTCGCGCGCGATCGCAGTGCTCTTGCCCGACGATCCGGCGACGACCGGCCGCAGCGAGAGAACCGCGCGTGCAGCACCGATGACGGCGACGATGGCCAGCAGCTCGTAGGGCGTCATGGCGCTACCGCACCAGCGGGCGCAGCCGCGCCAGGGGCCACAGGACGAGAAACGCCCGGCCAACGAACCGTCCGCGCTGCACAAAGCCCCATACATGCGAGTCGTCGGAATAGTTTCGGTTATCGCCCAAGACGAAGTAGTAACCGTTGGGGACGCGATCGGGTACCGCCCAGCGGGCACGTGCCGGGATCTCGGCCACGCGCCGGTCGAGCGGCGCGCCGTTTACGTAGATGTCGTAGCCGTGGATCGACAAGTCGTACTTCGGCGGCTGGTTTTCGTAGGGTTCGCGCAGCGCGGTACCGTTGCGATAAACGGTTCCGTTGTCGATTGCGATCGCATCGCCCGGCAATCCGATCACGCGCTTGATGTAGTCTTCGCGGGCGTCGAACGGGGGCCGGAAGATCGCGACGTCGCCCGACTCCGGCGAGCCGACCCGATAGGCGATTTCATCGACGAGAAGTACGTCGCCCACCTGCAGCGTCGGAACCATCGAGACCGACGGAATGTAGAACGTTCGCAGGACGAACGTGGTGACGAAGAGCGCAATGAGGCCGGCGGCGATCAGCGCGTCGAGATAGTTGCGCGCGACTGCTGCAGAGCGGCCCGTGAAGCGCTTGATCGAGAGCGCGACGCGCGCCGCGCCCAAGACGCAGATAAGGCCGACCAGCTGCAGCGGTGACAGAGCAGAGCTTAGTTCCCTTTGGTCTTCTTTTCTTTGATGCGCGCGGCTTTACCGACTTTTTCGCTCAAATAGTAGAGACGGCTGCGTGACACGACGCCGCGCTTTCCGACGACGATGCGCTCGACGCGCGGGCTTTGAAGCAAGAACGTCTTCTCGACGCCGACGCCATGCGCGATGCGACGCACGGTGATCGATTCGCCGGCGCCGCCGCCCTTGCGTACGATCACCACGCCCTCGAACATTTGGGTACGCTCTTTCCCACCCTCGAGCACCTTGGAATAAACCTTGACGGTGTCCCCGGCCCGAAATTCGGGGAGCCCGTCCTTGAGCTGTTCGCGATTTAAAACATCAATAACGTTCATCGTGTCATCCTAGCGTCGTCTGTGTCATCCTGAGCGAAGCGAGCGTAGCGAGCGAAGTCGAAGGGCGAAGGGGCATGGAATAGCCGGGCGCGGGGCCCGGCAAAACCATCGTATCCTATCACGGAGCTTCCTCCCCCTGCAACGACGCGTTTTCGAGCAGGTCACGGCGCCGCGCGGCCGTGCGCCGGCGCGACTCTTCCCGCCTCCAAGCGGCGATCTTGGCATGGTCGCCGGAGAGTAGGACCGCCGGAACGTCGATGCCGCGGAACGACGCTGGGCGCGTAAAGCTCGGGTAGTCGAGGAACCCCGCCGTAAACGACTCGTGTTCGAGCGATTCGGGCCGCAGCGCGCCGGTCAGCAGGCGAACGGTCGCGTCCAGGAACGCAAGTGCCGGTATTTCGCCGCCGGTCAACACGAAGTCGCCGAGCGAGCACTCTTCGACCGGATAGAGCTGCGAGAGGCGGTCGTCGATGCCTTCGTAGTGCCCGCACACGATCACCAGGCGGTCCAACTCGGACCAGCGCTGCGCGTGGTCCTGGGTGAACTGCGGCCCACTTGGGCTAGGGACGACGATCGCACGGCGCTCATCGCCCGGCGCCCGGCCGACGATGCGATCGAGGGCTCGCGCGATCGGCTCGATGCGGAGCACCATGCCGGGTCCCCCGCCGAACGGCGAGTCGTCGGCGCGCTCGCCGTCGGCAAGCTCGTCGAGCAGATG
>DASXGO010000070.1:0-2222 GCA_036489055.1 Candidatus Cybelea sp.
TCATCTGTCTGCTCGTCGCGATCGTTTTGCACGCTCACGGCCCAACGCTCGATACGAAGCAGCTCCATCTCGTCGGCGGTTTTCCGGGGGGCATCGGATTTGCAATCGCCTTTGCCGTTTTCAGTTTCGTCGGATTCGAGAGCGCGACGGCGTTCGGGGCGGAAGCGAAGGCGCCGCTCGTCACGATTCCGCGCGCGGTGATCGGCAGCGTCATCTTCGCCACCGCATTTTTCGTCGTTGCTACCTACGCCGAGATCGTAGGGCTCAGACACGCCGGCCAGCCGCTCGATAAGCAGCAGTTTCCGCTCCAGACGCTCGTCGACGTCTATGGGCTCGGATATCTCGCGATTCCGATCACGATTGGCGCAGTCTTCAGTGCATTCTCGGTCTGTCTCGCATGCATTACCACGGCCGGCCGCATCGGCTACGCGATGGCCCAGGAAAAGCTCTTTCCACCGATCTTTGCGCGCATCGAGCCCAAACACGGGACACCCAACGTTGCCGTGACCGTGGTGACCGCGACGACCGCCGCGGTCGCGTTGCTGGCCTTGGCTGCGCGGATCGCGCCGATCGACATCTTCAACGACTGCGGGACGCTCAGCTCGTTCGGCTTCATTCTCATTTATATGCTGACTGCGATTGCGGCTGCAGTCTATTGCCGGAGGCTGGGTGTCCTGCGCGCGGCCGATCTCGCCGTCTCCGCGGTTGCCGTTTTGCTCCTGCTGCTCGCGGCAGTCACGCTCTTTTATCCCGTTCCGGCGCCGCCGCAGCGCTGGTTCGGCTATTCGTTCGTCGCCTTCGTCGGCGTGGGTTTCGTGTGGTTTCGGGCTACGAGGGCCAACGGCTGACCACCACGCGCTGCTGCGTATAGAACGTCACGGCATCCTTGCCGTGGCAGCGAAGATCGCCGAAGATCGAATCCTTGACGCCGCCGAACGGGAAGAATGCCATCGGCGCCGCGATGCCCACGTTTATTCCGGCCATGCCGACCGCGATGCGCGACGCGAAGGTACGCGCGCTGCCGCCGTCGCGCGTGAAGATCGACGACGCGTTACCGTATCGCGAACGGTTTGCGATCTCGATCGCCTCATCGAGCGACGGCGCGCGCACGACTGCGAGCACCGGTCCGAAAATTTCATCCCGCGCGAGCTCGCTCTCCGGATCGACCCGATCGAAGATAATCGGCGAGGCCGCGCCGCCTTCGGGAACGCCTCGCGGCGACAGCAGCATGCCCGCACCCGACGCGACGGCGCGCTCGACGTAGCCGTTGATGCGCGCGAGCGCGTCATCGCTCACGACCGGCCCCATCTCGGTGCCGTCCTCACTCCCGCGTCCGATGCGCAGCTGCGAGGCGGCCTCGACCAGCATCGGCACCAGCGCATCGCCCGCGTCGCCGACGGCAACGAGCACGGAGCCGGCCAGGCAGCGCTGTCCTGCACCGCCGAATGCGGCGCCCATCACCGCGTCGCACGTCGTTGCGTTCACCGCGTCCGGCATGACGATCAGGTAGTTTTTTGCGCCGCCCAACGCCTGAACGCGCTTATGCGCTTTTACGGCGCGCTCTTGAACGGCGCGTGCGGCGTTCGAAGATCCGACGAACGATACGGCCGCGACGCCGGGATGTTCGATCAGTGCTTCGGCGGTCTCCACGCCGCCGTGGACGACTTCGAGCACGCCACTGGGCAGACCACATTGATCGGCAACCTTCGCCAGCAATTGTGACGTCAGCGGCGTCTGCGGCGAGGGCTTGAGCACGAACGTATTGCCGGCGGCGATCGCGATCGGGAACATCCACAGCGGGATCATCGCGGGAAAATTGAACGGCGTGATTCCCACGCAGACGCCGAGCGGGTAGCGCACCGACACGCAATCGATCCCGCGAGCCACGTCGGGCAGCGCGTCTCCCATCATCAGCGACGGCATCCCACAGGCGAACTCGACCGCTTCGACACCGCGCCGCACTTCCGCGCGTGCATCGCCGAGCGTTTTGCCGTTCTCGCGTGAGACCGAGAGCGCTAGTGCCTCGCGTGCTTGTTCCAGCGCGTCGGCATAGCGGAAGAGAACGCGCGCGCGTTCGACGACGGGAACTTCGCGCCAGGTCGTGAACGCGCGAGCGGCGCGCGCGATCGCGCCGTCGACGTGTTCGCGTTGCGCGACCGCAACGCTGCCGATCGGCTCGCGGGTTGCTTTATCGGTAACGTGCAGCTGCATCTAGGCCTTCG
>DASXGO010000071.1:0-10327 GCA_036489055.1 Candidatus Cybelea sp.
AGTCCCGCGCCCTTTAAGTAACTGCGGGCGATAGCGACCGCTTTAATTGCCTGGTTAATTGCCCCCGCACCGACGGCTTGCAACTCCGAGCTTTCCCGCTCGCGCAGCGCTGCGGCGAGGGCCCCAGCCACCGCGTTGGGATTGCTCTTTGCCGAGACCTTGAGGGTCACTGCCACGCTCATGCGATACCCTTCAAAAAGACGCGCTTAATTTCATTGGCCCTTCCCGACTTCGGATCGACCTTGACGACGGCCCCGCAGAACTGCTTCGGCCCGCTCTTCTGAACGCTGAAGCGCTCCGAAAGACCGGTGAGAAACCGGTCGAGCACCGCGCCGGACTCCATCCCGATGATCCCTTCGGTTGGGCCGGTCATGCCCAAATCGCTGATGTACGCCGTTCCCCCCGAAAGAATCTGCTCGTCAGCGGTTTGAACGTGGGTGTGGGTGCCGAAAACGCACGAGACCCGCCCGTCGAGATACCGCCCGAGCGCGACTTTCTCGGAGGTGGCTTCGGCATGGACGTCCACCACGATGATCGGCGTCCGCGCGCGCAGCTCGCCCACCAACCCGTCGGCGCAACGAAACGGATCGTCGGCGGGAGGCATAAACGTGCGGCCCATGATGTTCAGGACGCCGATGGTCACACCGTCAGCCGAAAAGGTTGCGGCGCCCCGCCCGGGCACGCTCGGCGGATAGTTGGCCGGCCGGATGACGCGATTGCTGCTCTCGAGGTAATCGGCAAAGTCGCGTTTATCGAACGTGTGATTGCCTCCGGTAATGAAATCGACGCCGCTGCCAAAGATATCTTCGGCGGTCTGCGCGGTCAACCCAAAGCCGCCCGCGGCATTCTCACCGTTGGCGATGCAGGCGTGAATATTGTGCTGCTCGCGGAGCAGTGCCACGCAACGCTTAAGAACCTCCCGCCCCGGGGAACCGACGACGTCCCCGACCAGCAGAAGGTTCAGCGAACCGTCTATCGGCGAGCCGACGTCTTCGCTTTCTTTTGAGACTTCAGGAAGTAGACGAGCACGCGCTTTTCTTCTCTAAAGCCGACTAAACTCTTCGACTGCGCGGGATCGCGAAGCGCCTCGATCGCGTAGAGCGCCGCTTCGTCTTCCGCAGCAAGGTCGTTCTCGATGTGCTCGTCGGGATGCGGATTACGGATCAGGGCGTCCCCGCAGCGATCGGCAAAGAATCCGACCTGGAGCTCGAGCTCGTCTTTCGAGAAGGTTTCGAAATCCCGCGTGAGGTGGACGAGCGTAAGCGAGCGATCTGCCTCACACTCGACGCGCAGCACGTGGGCTTCTTCCTTAGAGAGTGCCAGGAAGCTGCGGATGTGCTCCTCGATTGCCTCGGCGAGCGCGCGCTGCGCCGACTTGTCTAGCCGTTGGCGGACTGCAAACGTTAGACGGAGGGTGCGGTCCGTAGGCCCGCACCGAATCGACGTCAACTCCGGAAAGCGCACGAGCAGCGCGCAAACCAGACTGACGGTGTCGGCATTCTCAACCAATGCTCGCGTATTCATCGTCTTTTCTTTTGCCGTTCAGTCCCACCGTGGCGACCTTCGCCAAGGGGGACGGATGGGTACGACGCCGCCCCAAGGTCTCCCCTCACCAAGCCCTAGAAATGACCCCGGTGACCTTGCGGAAGGTTCCGGGCGCGCTGATCCTGGGGCTGCTTGCCTCGCTCATGGCTCACGTCGGGCTGTACGGCGGCGCCCACGCAATGGGCGGCCCATACGACGGATTGCTGTTCCAGGGGGCCCTCGCCGGACTTCTCTGGCTGATTGCCTTCTTTGGCGCCCTCGCATGGGGCAATGCGGCGGGAAGTACAGACGGCACGGTCCTGGCCGCGCGCCTGCGCGAGCGGCTGCCGAACGCCACCGGCATCTTGCTGGCAGCCGGCGTCTGGTACGCGATCGGCGAGTCGATCGAGCCCGGCCACGCTGGAGCGCCGCTTGCCGGCTCGCTGGCCGCGCTCATTGGGGCTACGTACGTCATCGCGTGGCTCAGCCGGGAGATTACCGGCGCCATCGCGCGAGCCGTCCTGGCTATAACCCAAACCGCGTTCGCTCCGCGAGCGCCCTGGTGGCGACGCCGCTCGCAGACGACGCCCGCCCCGCGTCGGCCGCTTCTCACTCGTCGCCGCTTCGCGCGGCCTCCTCCGATCGCGATCTTCAACGGCGCCTAACGGCGCTCTGATTCGCACTCTTCTCCGATCGAAGGAACTTATGTCGCGTCTCTACGCGGCGCTCGTCGCCGCACTCGCCTTTCCGATATACACCTTTAGTATGTGTTCGGCGGCCCAGGCGCACGTCGTCTGCGGCAACCGCGTCTTTCCCACCACGCTTACCATGGACGATCCGGGAGTGAGCGATGAGATGTCGCTGCCGACAATCAACCTAACCCCCACACCGACGGCGCAAAGCAATTCATACGGCTATGAGTGGGACAAAACCATCACCGAAGACCTTGGCTTCGGAATCAACGGCGGATATCTCACGCAACGCAGCCCGGGCCAAAACTTAAACGGATGGGATAACATTACGGTAACCCTCAAGGATCAACATCCCTGTATTAACACTCGCCCGCATGAGGAATTGGTTTGGTCGGTAGGCCTGGTTCGGCTGATACCCGGAACCGGTTCGACGCGCCTACGCAACGCCGGCGTGATCGACGACGTCGGGAGCACGGCGCCGACGTTCTACTTCGGCAAAGGCTTCGGGGATTTGTCAGCCGATTATCTGCGTCCGTTCGCGATCACCGGCGAATTGAGCCGAGTGTTTTCCGACACGCCGACCGCGAGCCCGAGTTCGTGGGCATATGCGGTGTCGTTGCAGTATTCCATGCCGTACTTACAGCAGCACGTAAAGGCGCTCAACATTCCGCAATTCGTGACGCGTCTGACGCCGCTCGTCGAGATCGCGATGTCGAGCTCCGACAGCGGTGGTCCACCAACCGGAACGATCTCGCCCGGGATACTCTACGACGCCAACACTTGGCAACTTGGGATGGAGGCGGTCATTCCGGCCAACGGCGCAACGCGACAGTCGCAAGGTACGGGCTTCATCATTCAATATCATCAGTTTCTCGACACGTTCTATAAGAGTTGGTTTGGTAGACCTATTATCAAAAGGAATCTTTGGGAATGATGATTGCCCGTTTAATTGCCGCGGCATTCGTGCTTGCCGAACTGCTCGCCGCACCCGCAGCGGTGGGGGCGCACGCCTTCCTCGACCACTCTGACCCGGCGGTAGGCAGTACCGTGCCGGCCCCACCTACGACGATGCACTTGTGGTTCACGCAAGAACTCGAGCCGGCTTTTAGTTGGGTGACGGTCACCGACCACTCGGGCGCAACGGTAAATGACGGACCGGCGACCGTCGATCCGAGCAACAAATCAGAAATGACCATCAAGCTCAAGCCTTTGCCGGCCGGCACGTATACAGTGAAATGGCACGCCCTATCAGTCGACACGCATACGACCGAAGGCGACTACACCTTCCACGTAGGGAAGGGTTGAACAAATCGATCCGCTCTTAAGCGCGACGCGCTTATTCCATTACGCAGCGAGCGTCTTGCTCGAAGGCACGTTCGTCTTCTGGTGCTTGATCGCATGGCCGGCGTTTCGCCAAGTGAAGACCGCGCAGGCTCTTCAAGCACAACTCGATCGGCGGCTCGTCGCGATCGCTTGGACGAGCCTGATCGTAGCACTGCTGAGCGGCGCTGCTTGGCTCGTCATCGTCGCATCAAATATGAGCGGCATGCCGCTCGCTGCCGTCGTACGGGGGGGTGCCGTCGGCATCGTCTTAACGCAAACCCGCTTCGGCCAGGTCTGGACGTTGCGTGCGGGGCTCGTTATCGTCTTAGCAGTCTGTCTCGCGGTACGGCACCGAGCGCTTAAGCACGTGTCGAGCTGGATCGGACTGCTCGCCGCCGCTGCATTCGTTGCAGCTTTGGCATGGGCAGGGCACGGAGCGGCGACCGAAGATGTGCCCTTCGACGCGCTCCATCTGCCCGCCGACATCTTGCATTTACTGGCCGCGGGCGCGTGGCTCGGCGGCCTTGTGCCGCTCGTCATCTTCCTCGCGCAAGCACGGAGCGATAGCAATGCGGAAGCGATAGCGGTCGCGCAATCCGCGACGCAGCGATTCTCCGTGCTCGGCCTCACGTGCGTGGGAACGTTGCTGGTGACCGGTGTCGTGAATACGTGGTTCTTATCCGGCACCGTTCCGGCACTGCTTGGGACGCTGTACGGTCAACTGCTGCTCGTCAAAATCGCGCTCTTCGCGACGATGATCGTCGTCGCGAGCGCCAATCAGCGCCGGCTGCTTCCGCAGCTTTGCAGCGTGGGAAGCGAAGCGGCGCTTAGATTGCAGTGCATCGGGGAGCTGCGCCGCAACGCGTCGATCGAAGCAGGCCTCGGCGTCTTGGTACTCGCCATCGTCGGCATCATCGGAATATTGACGCCGGGGCTGCATACCGAGCCTCGTTGGCCGCTCCCATTCCGGGTAGATTTCAGCGAGTTTCCACCGGCGATCGCGCAAGCCTATCCGACGACCTTCTACGCGCCGACCCAGCCGTATTCGGCGCCGTCCGTCGCCCGCGGCGCACCGCCTTACGCACAGAATTGCGCGGTCTGCCACGGAGCCGACGGTCGCGGCGATGGGCCCCTTGCGAACAAGCTTTCTATTCGCCCCGCCGATTTGACCGAGCCGCATCTCTTCGCGCACAAGGTCGGCGATATTTACTGGTGGGTGAGTTACGGTCGCGACAATGGGGTTATGCCCGGCTTCGCCGACAAGCTGAGTCCGGACGAGCGCTGGGATCTGATCAACTTTCTCCTCGCGCGCGCGGCCGGCATACTGACGCGCGAGGTCGGTTCGCGCATCAGCACGACGACTGCCGCGCCTCTGCCGGATTTCGCCTTCGAGCAGAACGCTGCGCAGAGCACCTTGAGCGAGACGCTGAAGAGCGGACCGGCTTTACTCGTCTTGTTTGGAGCACAGGCGCCGCGTGTGCGACTCGATCAACTGGCGAGATCGGCGCCGCGATTCGCTGCCGCGGGCTTGCATGTAATCGCCGTCGGGCTCGGAACGTCGACGAATAAGGTTCCTCTTGCCGTCGAGGTATCACAAGATGTTCGAAGCGCGCTCGCCCTCTTTCGATCGCCGGCGGATGGCGGCGAGACGGAGTTGATGCTCGACCGAGGCTCCAACGTCCGTGCTCGCTGGACGGCGAGCGCCGCGGCTGGGCTCCCCGATGAAGCCGCGCTGCTTACCGACGCGGCGCGCGTCGCGAGCATCCCAGTCGCGGCCGCGAATCACGCCGGCCACGCTCACTAAGAATCGTTCTTACTTAACGCGCGCAGGCCGCGCAGAGCCCGTAGAGCGTGACCGAATGTTCTCGAACGCGAAACCTCGGCGGCGCCAACTTGCGCAAATTCTCCAAGCACCCGGCGACGTCGAAGACGCGCTCGCATTTCTCGCACTGAAAATGATGATGGTGACCCTTGTCGGATCGCTCGTATCGCGTCGGTTCGCCGGGAATCTCGACGGCTTCGATTTCGCCATCCTCCAAAAGCGCTCCGATCGTCCGATAGACGGTCGCAACACCTAAACCCTCGACGCGCCGCGCGCCGGCTTCGAGCAGCTCTTCAACGCTCAACGGCCGATCCGCACGGTCCAGCGTCTCGCGCAGGGCGTCACGCTGCTTCGTTTTGCGGCCGCGCTGGCCCGCCGTCATCCGTCCCATATCAATTCGGTCATTTGGCTTCGTGATTCACACCCTCCCGCGGGTCCGAGCGTTGACTATTTGATAATGATACGCTATTATCATTTAGCTTTGCCAAGACCGTTCTCGATCGCCCTACTGAGCGGCGCGCTGGCATTCGCGTGCGCCGCCGAAGCGAAGGCCGCCACGGCGACCGCCTTTCTTTCGGGCACCGTCTCCGTCAACGGGGCGCCGGGCGCGCACGTGACCGTGACCGCGTCGGGAAATAATATCGTCGCTAAGACGGTCAGCAGCGCACGCGGCCGTTTTTTGTTTCCTCCGCTCACCTTCGGAACGTATGAGGTCGAGGCGGTTAAGGGCGATCTGCGCGCGTTGGTGCGCGTGGACCTCGGAGGGGACGGCGCCGTCGTATCACTGGCCATGCGACCGTTGCGTGAGATCGGTCAGGTGGCGGTCACCCGCGCGCTGCCGATCCGCGGAAGCGGTACCGACGTAACGCTCAACAACGCTGACCTGACGCGCCTTCCGTTCAACAATAGCTTTCCGGAGATGCTCATCCAGCTTCCGGGCGCCGTTCGGGGCGCGAATGGGGTGGTGCACATCAACGGCGACCACGGCGTGATCAACTATCAAATCAACGGCGCCGCGCTTCCGCAAGGTCTCAACCGCGACATCGGCAGCGAAATCGACCTCAACGATCTCTCATACGTCGACGTGATCGAAGGCGCATATCCGGCCCAGTACGGTCTGAAATTTGGTTCGATCCTGAATTTGACGACGAAGTCAGGCACAGGCCCGGCGGGATTCGATAACAATTCGACCTTCGGATCTTACACCACGATCGACTCGACGCTCGATTACCACGCGCCCATCGCCGGCGGCGGGGGGTATTCGGTCTCGCTCGGAGGTTCGCAAACGACGCGCGGACTCGATCCACCGGCCTTTGACTCACCCCACAACAATGCGAGCAACTTCAACCAATACGCCGACATTGCGCTGCCGGCCGGCAAAAACGATTTTACCAACGTTACGTTCGTGCACGGATACGGGACGTTTCAGATACCGAACGACATCGCGCACGGCGAGCCGGCGAATACCGACGATAGCGAAACCCAGGAAGATACCTTCCTCAGCTTGCAGTTCCGCCACGCGCTCGGCGACGACGCCGGAATTACGTTTGGCCCGGCGCTGAAGGTTTCGCAGATTCGCGACTTCGGGGATCCTGTCAACGACTGGACCTACGGTGAAGCGCTCAACGTGACGCCGCCGCCATTCGGCAACGGAGGCGCATCGACCGACTGTGCGGACGCCTTAAAGACCGGCAACTTCGCGCCGACCACGTGTGCGTATTCGCTCGCGGACAGTCGCACCGCCACCGATTACATCCTTCAGTCGGACTATTCGTCGCGGTTTGGAAATCACGAGCTACGCGGCGGGGTTTCGTACGACCTTACGCGCATCTCCAAAAACTACACGATAACGCTGCAGCCGAATAATTTTCTGGCGCCAATCTTGACTCCACAAACGCCGAACGCCCCGGCCGCCGTCGTTGACGATGCCCCGAATGCCGGCAACACCTATCAGTCGTACATTCAAGACAGCTGGCGAATGAGCCGGCTTTGGGAAGCCGACTACGGCCTGCGCTACGACTTCTTCACCCTTCGCTCGACCGAGTTCGCCCAAGGCTTCGGAGCCTTCAGCCCGCGGCTCGAGGTGACGCGTTACTTCGGGCAGCGCGCGAACGTGTACGCCTATCTCGGCCGCTTCTTCGAGCCGTTCTCGTTCGAGAACGTCTCTCCAACAGCGGCGCAGCTTCTGAACCTTCCGCTTCAGCCGAGCGTACAGCAGTTCGACCTCAAGCCCGAGCGCGATACGCAACTCGAGCTCGGCGGGCACTTGCCCCTGGGTTCCGGCGAACTCGGCCTGCGCGTTTGGCAAAAGAACGCGAACGACCTGATCGACGACACCCAGGTCGGCGTAACGTTGCTGCATCAGGACATCAACTACGTGTTGGGGCGGCTCTCGCAGGAGGCGCTGAGCTACGTTCAACCGCTGCCGCGTAACGGCCGAGCCTATCTTTCGTTCGCGCACACGGTTTCACTCAATAAAGGCTGCGAGACGCAACTGCTCGCGCCGTGTTTCGGTTCGCCGACCGACTTCACGCCCGCGGACCACAACCAATCGTACAGCGCCGCCGGCGGCATCCTTCTCAACAATGCGCGAGGCGGGTGGGTCTCGGCCGACGCCGAGTATGGAAGCGGTCTCTCTTCCGGGCTTTGCCCCGCCGGTACGCCGGGCTACTGCGAAGCGACCGCCCATACGATCTTCAACGTCGGCGAAGGCATCGCGATCGCGCCGAAAACCGCCCTCACACTGGGGATTTCGAACCTGCTCAACGACCGATTCTACGTCACGCTGCTCAACGCGCAGGGAAATCATTACGCGCCCCCGCGCAGCTTTACGATTGGCGTTCAATTCGGCCATCCGTAGCGTCTGAGGAAGGAGCTTGGCAGGCTGCGGCCGATTAGAAACTCCGGAGCGATGCACGACCTAAGCCGCGGTAGAATCGTCGTCACGGGTGGCGCCGGCCTTATTGGCAGTGCCCTCGTGTGGTCACTGAACCGGCGCGGCGTCGACGACATCCTGGTGGTCGACCGGCTCGACCTGTCGGAAAAATGGAAGCACCTCGTGCCGCTGCGCTTCGCCGATTATCTCGACGCCGACGAGCTGGAGAGCCGGATCGCCGCCGGACGCAGCCTTGGCGACGTGCGAACGATCTTCCATATGGGCGCCTGCTCTTCGACGACCGAAAACGACGCCGCATTTCTGCTGCGAAACAACTACGAATACACCAAGCACTTGGCGCTCTGGGCGATCGAGCAGGAGGCACGCTTCGTCTACGCTTCGTCGGCAGCAACATACGGTGCGCTCGAAGCCGAGCTTTCGGATGAAGCCGATCTCCATACGTTGCGGCCGCTCAACGCCTACGCGTACTCCAAGCATCTCTTCGATCTGTACGCGCAGCGCACGGGGCTCGATCAAAAGGCCTGCGGCTTGAAGTACTTCAACGTGTTCGGTCCCAACGAGGATCACAAATGCGAGATGCGCAGCCTGGTCCACAAGGCGTTCGAGCAGATCCTCGAACGCGGCAGCGTGCGGCTCTTCAAAAGCTATCGCGCGGAGTACCGCGACGGTGAGCAGCAGCGCGACTTCATCTACGTCAAGGATGCCGTCGACATGACGCTGCATCTGGCAGAATCCGGCGCCACCGGCCTCTTCAATATTGGATCGGGCACCGCGCACACGTGGCTGCAACTGGTCCGGCCGATTTTCAACGCGCTCGAACTGCCGGAGCGAATTGAGTTCGTCGAGATGCCGCCAGCGTTGCGCAGCAAGTATCAGTACTATACGCGGGCGCGGATCGCGCGGCTGTACGCGACCGGTTATAACCGCGGCATCACGCCACTGCGCGACGCCGTCACCGATTACGTCGTTAATTATTTGGTCCCTCAGCGCCCGCTCGAGCTATCGGACGCTCCGGTCGCCGCACCTTTGAACGCCGTCTCCTAGAAAGGATCGCATGTCCCAACCCAGTCGCGCAGAACGCCGCCGCCGGCAGCGGGGCGGCGAGGCCCCTCCGCCTCGCCGGGACCCGATGCGCCCGGCTTATATCGGCATCGGCATCATCGTCGTTGCAGTGATTCTTGTCTTCGCAGGCTTTAATTGGTGGCAAAAACGAACGGTGGAGCAAGCGTACGCTACGCCCACTCCCGCGCCGACCGCGACGGCGAAACCGATTCAAGTCAGCAACGGCGAGAGCATCGGGACGAAATTCGTCAAGGCCAAGTACCCGGTTACGCCGCAGGGCGGACACGGGCAGCCGGTTGACGGCATCGCCTGCGGCGAAATGGAGTACTCGACCCTTCACGTTCATAGCCATCTCGCGCTTTTCTACAACGGCAAGCAGATGCAGATTCCGCAGTTCGTGGGCTTTGCGCCCAACTTGTCCGGTGGGTGCCTCTACTGGATTCACACGCACGATCCGAGCGGCATCATACATATCGAAGCGCCGGATATCAGTCCTCCGCAAGGCGGACCCTATACGTTGGGAATGTTTTTCGATATCTGGGGTCAGCCGCTGAGCAGCAGCGGCGTTGCGACCTTCACTGGGCCGGTCACTGCATACGTCAACGGGATGAAGTACGACGGCGATCCGCGGACGATTCCACTACGATCGCACCAACAGATCGTGCTCGAAGTGGGAACGCCGTCCGTTCCGCCGCCGAACTACGTGCTTCCGTCGGGTCTCTAGGAGCCTTAGCGAAGCGCCTTGTCGAGCACGCCGCTAAGCGCGCCGTACGAAACCTCGCCGCTGTTGAGATAGAGCACGCGCTTGTCGCGACCGATCACGGCAATCGTCGGAAATCCACCTTGTAGATAGAGCTTCGCGACGTTGAGCAGCGGGTCGTAGGCGATGGGATACTCGGCGCTAAAGCGCTGCCTCCACTGCAGCACGTCGGCCGGCGACGACGCCGACGTACCATCCATCGCAGTCTCGCTTCCCGAAACGCCGACGAAATCAACGGAATTGCGATA
>DASXGO010000088.1:0-5907 GCA_036489055.1 Candidatus Cybelea sp.
CGACTTCGTGCCGGCGGCAGGAACGCTGATCGGCGGCCATTAGCGCGCGCGCCTCGCTCCGCCCCGGCGATGGTTCTATAATCGCCGGCCTTTTTCCCCGCGTGCTGCACCCGGCGCCACCTGATTCATGAACCAGACCAACGAAACCCGGCGCCGGCGCACGTTCGCGATCATCTCGCATCCCGACGCCGGCAAGACGACGCTGACCGAAAAACTTTTGCTCTACGGCGGCGCGATTCACGTTGCGGGTCAAGTTTCCGCGCGCAAGCGTCAGCGCCAGGCGACGAGCGATTGGATGGCGCTCGAGCGCGAGCGCGGCATCTCCATCACGTCAACCGTGCTGCAGTTTCCGTATCGCGATCACACGATCAACTTGCTCGATACGCCCGGCCACCAAGACTTCGGCGAGGATACGTATCGCACGCTGCTGGCAGCCGACAGCGCGGTGATGCTCATCGATGCCGCCAAAGGCGTCGAGCCGCAGACCAAAAAGCTGTTTGCGATTTGCCGGGAGCGCGGAATACCGCTCTTCACGTTCATGAACAAGCTCGACCGCCCGAGCCGAAATCCGCTCGAGCTGCTCGACGAGCTCGAAAGCGTGCTCGGCATTGGCGCGTTTCCGATGAACTGGCCGCTCGGCAATGGTCCGGAGTTCAAAGGCGTCTACGATCGGCAAACGCACGCCGTGCATTGCTTCGAACGCGCCGCGCACGGCGCCACCCGGGCCGCCGTCTCGATGACCGACGTTTGCGATGCGAAACTGCGCGCAATGGTGAGCGATCCGGTTTACGAAGAGTTTCGTGAAGGCATCGAACTTCTCGACGGCGCGGGCGAGCAATTCGATCGGACGGCGTTCACGTCGGGGAAAATCACGCCGGTCTTTTTCGGAAGTGCGGTCACGAATTTCGGCGTCGAGCTCTTTCTCGACGCCTTCGTCGAGATGGCTCCGGCGCCGGGCAGCCGCTCCGGCGTCGATCCGGAAGACGGAGCCTTCACCGGATTCGTCTTCAAGATTCAGGCCAACATGGATCCGCGCCATCGCGATCGCGTCGCGTTCGTCCGCGTCTGTTCCGGTGAGTTCTCGCGCGATATGACGGTACGAAACGCTCGGACCGGCGGCACCGTGCGGCTCTCTCGCGCGATGCGGCTCTTCGCCGACGAACGTGAGTCGCTCGAAACGGCGTATGCCGGCGACGTTGTTGGGCTTGCTAATCCAGGGGCTTTCGCAATCGGCGATACGCTCTACGAAGGCACGGCCGTGCGCTTTCCGCCGATCCCGTCGTTCGCGCCGGAACATTTCGCGGCGGTGCGCAGTATCGACGTATCGGGCTACAAATCGTTCGGAAAGGGCATTTCACAACTGCGGGAGGAGGGCGCCGTGCAAATCTTTTATCCCTGGGGCTCGCCGCGAACCGAGCCGATTCTCGGTGCGGTCGGTGAGCTGCAGTTCGACGTTGCGAAGTATCGCTTGGAGTCGGAGTACAACGTGCAGACGCGCTTCGACCAACTGCCGTACTCGCTCGCTCTGGGAGTACGGGGCGGTCGCGAACACGTTGCCCTCGCGCACCTGCCCTCGAACGCCAAGCTCGTCGAGGATTGGGATGGACGTCCCGTCGCGCTTTTCGAGAGCGAGTGGAGCGTTCGGCTCGCGCAGGAGTGGAATCCGCAGCTTGCCTTCGTGCCCTTCCCGGCACAGATCGGCGAGGAGGCCGTCGCGTAATGGCCGCGAGAGTGCGAATCGCCGGTGCGATCGCGGCCGCGCTTCTCGTAGCGGCCTGCTCGTTCCAAAATCGCAACGAGCGCGAAGCCGAAAGAATTACGAACGCGGTGGTCGCCAACGACCTGCGCCCGGTCCAAAACGACATCGCCAAAGGAATCGCCATCACGCGGGTCCAGGTTGCCGAGTGGTCCGACGAGCTCAACGGCCAGGGGAAGCTGCTCTCGGTGAAAGAGACGCCGGAAGGCTGTTCACCGGGCTGGCACTGCTTCGTCGTGAAGTTCCAAAAACACACGTATGTCGAGCGCATGCGTTTCGACGAAAATGGAAAGGTCGCCAACTGGAACTTTCATATGGTAGAGCAGCCGTAACGATTGACGACGTCCGGGCAGCGGCGCGACGGCTGGCCGGTGTCGCGCATCGCACCCCGGTCGTCACCGCGCGCAGCCTCGACGAGCGGTGCGGTGCGAACCTCTTCTTGAAATGCGAGAACCTGCAGCGCATGGGCGCGTTCAAGTTTCGCGGGGCTTATAATTTCCTCGCGCAATTGCCGCCCGAGGATCGCGCGCACGGAGTCGTCGCCTTTTCGAGCGGAAATCACGCGCAGGGCGTCGCGCTTGCGGCGCGCCTCTTCGGCGTCTCCGCGACGATCGTGATGCCGACCGATGCGCCCGCGGTAAAGCTCGCCGCGACGCGCGAGTACGGTGCGGAGATCGTCTTTTACGATCGCGAGCGGTCCCACCGCGAAGAGATCGCGCGCGGCGTCGCCCAAGAGCGGGGAGCGACGCTCGTGCCGCCCTTCGACGATCCGCGCATCGTTGCCGGTGCCGGTACGGCTGCGCTCGAGCTGCTCGAAGATACCACTCCGCTCGATGCGATCGTCGTGCCGGTGGGCGGCGGCGGCTTGATGAGCGGGACGGCGATTTGCGCGCATGGCATCGACCCCTCGACGATAATTTACGGCGTCGAGCCTGCGGCCGGCGATGATTTCGCGCGCTCGCTCGCGCGCGGGGAGCGCGTGACGATCGCCGTACCCAAGACGATCGCCGACGGCCTGCAGACCACGTCGCCGGGCGAGCTGACCTTTGCGGTCGCTCGCGAACACGTGCGCGCCGTCGTGACGGTGAGCGACGACGAGCTGCGCGATGCGATGCGCTTTGCGTTCGAACGCATGAAGCTGGTGATCGAGCCGAGCGGCGCCGCCGGGCTGGCGGCGGTTTTGCGCGGCCGCATTGCCGGGCTGAGCGGAAAGCGCGTCGGCGTGCTGATCAGCGGCGGCAATATCGACGCGGCCCGCTACGCTTCGTTGATCGCCTAACGCAAGCGCGAGCCTAACGAATATCGATTGAAGTAAGCGGCTTGATGTTGTACTGATTGACTTTCGCGAGTGACGACGCGACGACGGCCACCGCGCCCTGCTTGTCTACGCTGAGGTGCGTGGGAATTGTCTCGTCGAACTTCGTATACGGCGCCTCGATGCCTAGGGTTAGCAGATCGAATCGTCCCTGCGGCACGTAAAACGTTCGTTGGTTCTCGATCATCGTTCCGGGATCGAGGGTCGTCTCTTGTCCGGTTGAGGGATTGCCGAGGCGCGTGATATACGCCCAGCTGTAGACCGGCACCGGGGGCTGGGTCCGATAGAATCCCCTGAACTCGTATTTCAGTTGCGGATGGTCGAGAGTAACCTTCGGCGCGGCCGCGACGATCCGTTGGCCGTACACGTTGACGGCCAATCCAAGAAAGTGCGCTTTCACCGTCCCGACGTTGCGCAGCTCGAGACGAAGGCTTACCGCTATAAAACCGTTGTGCGTCCCCAGACGCTGCATCGATGCGGCGACATTGACGTCGGGATCGGCCAGCGACGGCTTAATGCGGTTTTCGTAGGCGAATACGTAGAACGCCCAAATTCCCGCTGCGACGATCGCGACGATTTCGACGACATCGCGGACGACTGTGACGGCGTTGTTTTCTCCCGGATCTTGCTTTCGGCGGAAGAGCATCGAGGAGCGTTTCACTAAAAAAAGCCGCCGCCCTTGGGGCGACGGCTTTGGTAACGTACGAAACTCCGATTACATCGCGCTCTTGGCGATTTCTCCACAGGCGACGTACTTGCCGAGATTCGCGGCGCTTTCGTGCACGTTGATCGCGTACTTTGCGCCGAGCAGTTTGTCGATCGTCACGTCCTTCACGGTGGTCGTCGAGGCGCCGTTGACGACGTTGCTGAGCGGATAGGCGACGCCTCCAAGGTCCGCACACGTGCCGGTGTGAATGTGTACCGGCTGTGCCGTGGCCGGTGCGCCTTTGATCGCGAGCACGACCTTCACGTTGGCGCCGTCTTGCGTGAGCGTGGCAGTTCCGCTTTCGCCGGAGCCGTTCTGTGCGCTAATGTTAACCGTTAAAGTAGAAGTAGCCGCTGCAGCCGAGAGCTGCGCGACCGTTACGAAAACGAGCGATATCAGCAGGAAGCTCAGTTTCTTCATGGTGCTCCTTTCCACGGGTGGAAGTTACGGGCGGGTACTGTTCGCGCCCGCGAGCGCCCTAACCGCTTCGGTCGCTTGGCGCGTCGGCGGGGCGTCGGCGCCGTCGACCGTGTCCAGCAAGCCGGCGGCTTCTTCGTTGAGTGAATGATCGCCGCGCGCATAGCTGCGATTCATGAGCGACGCTAGTTGAGCTGAAAGGCGGTACTGTTCGTCGAGTGACTGTTGCGAAATCGCGACGCGGGGATCCATGACGACGTCGAGTTGGCGTTCGGCGGTGTGCCCGTCGGCGATGATCCGAACGGTGTAGTGCCCCGGCACTACGAGCACGCCTTCCGGTACGCGAGGCGTGCCGCGCGGCACGGCCGAGATCGGCAGATCCTGCGCGAACGATCGCGGCGCCGGTTCGCGCAGATCCCAAATGAAGCGATGCATCCCGGCGCCGGTTGCCGGCCGTACGAACGGCGCTTCCCAATACGTCGGTTTGTCGAGATGCGGGATCGGTGCCGGCAAGCGATCGTCGCTCGCGTAGCGCCGCACTTCGCGACCGTCGCGATCGTAGATCGCAATCGTGACGTGCTGCGCGGGTGAGGCGAGCGCGTAGTCGATGATCGCGCCGTCCGGCGGATTCTCTCCGCGCGGTTCCTCTGGCGGCAGCGGCGTGTCGGTATTAAGGCTGCGCCGCACGCGATACGTGCGCTCCGGCGGGAAGAGGTAGGTGCCCTTCGACAGGCTCAGGGTGACAGGGTTGGCCGCCAGCTCCCGCAGGGGCTCGACGTCATCCAAGATCCAAAAGCCGCGGCCGTGCGTTGCGACGACGACATCGTTGTCATGGATGATGAGATCGCGCACTGATGTCCGTGGCAGATCGAGCTGCAGCGGCTGCCAATCGGTGCCGGCGTTGAACGAAACATAGACGCCGTTTTCCGTCGCGGCGTACAGCAGGCGCGGCTCGACGGGGTCCTGCCGGACGGCGTTCACCGGTTGGTTCGGCAAACCGTTGACGGTGAGCTCCCAGCTCTTGCCGCCATTGCGGGTCACGTACACGTACGGACGGAGATCGTTGAGCCGGAAGCGATTGACTGCAACGAATGCCGTGTCGTCGTCGAACCCCGACGCATCGATCTGTGCGACCTTGCTCCAAGGCGTGAGCGCCGGAGGCGTTACGTTCGACCACTGCGCGCCTCCATTTCGAGTTATCCAGACCAGACCGTCGTCGGTTCCGGCCCAAATGGTTCCCTTGCGCACGCGCGATGGCGCGATAGCGTACACCACACCGCGATGCGCGCCTTTTTGCGGATCGTCGCTCTCAAAGGAGCCCAGCACCGCGGGCACGCCTGGATGTGCACGCGTCAAGTCGGGACTGATGACGCGCCAGCTCTGGCCGCCGTTCTCGGTTGCAAAAACGAAATTGCCGCCGAAGTAGAGCCGCTGCTTATCGAACGGATCGAACGCCAGCGGCTCGGTACGAACCATGCGCATTCGGTTCGTCTGCACGGCGATCGGCGAAACTTCTTGTGCTTGGCCGGTATGCTCGGTGAATTTCTGCACTTTTCCGCCGAAGAAGACGCCGGGATGAAGCGGATCGGGAACGACGTAGCCGTATTCCTGTGCGCCGACGGTGTGCCAATCGCGTTGCGTCGTTTCGCCCCAATCGCCGCGGCTTCGCACGCATGCCGAGCCGCTCTCCTGTTGTCCTCCGCAGACCCAATA
>DASXGO010000138.1:0-2260 GCA_036489055.1 Candidatus Cybelea sp.
CATATCTAAGACGGCCATGCGGATCGCAATGCCGTGGTGCACTTGGCGGGCGTAGCGCCACCCGGCGAACGTCAGCACGGAGTCGTCGAGCTCCATGCCCCGGTTGTACGGGCCTGGATGCATGACGATCGCCTCCGGGCGCAGCGCCTCCAGCCGGCGTGCGTCGAGCCGGTAAGCGGTGACGTAATCGTTATCGGAGATCGGCATCTCGTCAAAACGTTCTCGCTGAATTCGGAGCAGGACGACCGCATCGACCTCCGGCAAAATCGCATCGAAATCGCGCTCAACGCGAACGCCGTCGCCGGCGTAGCTCGTCGGCAAGAACGGTTCCGGTCCCACTAAAATCACGGAAGCGCCAAGACGGCCCAGCCCGTGGATTGCGGAATGCGCGACGCGACTGTGCAAGACATCGCCGACGATCGCGATCGAACGGCCCGCAAGTTCGCCGAACTCTTCGATCAGCGTGTAGATATCGAGCAGGGCTTGGGTCGGATGGGCGTGCGCGCCGTCGCCGGCGTTGATGACGTGCCCGTCGAAGCTCAGTGCGATCTTGGCCGGAAAGCCCGCTTGCGGGTGGCGGACGACCAGTACGGAAATTCCCATCGCGCCAAGCGTAATCGCCATGTCCTCGAGCGTCTCGCCTTTGGATGCCAGGCTCGTTTGACGGGGCGCGAGATTGACGACGTCGGCTCCTAACCGCAGCTCCGCCAGGTTAAACGACGTGAACGTCCTCGTGCTCTCCTCGAAGAACATGTTGACGCACGCTCTGCCGGCAAGCCGCGGCCCCGGAGGATTCTGTTCGAACTGCCTCGTCCGGTCGAAGATATAGGCCAGTTCCTCTCCCGTTAAATCGTCGAGATCGAGCAGGCTACGGCGTATCCGCATCGGTGGTCCCTAAGATGTCTATCTGGTCGGAATCGGAGGCGTGAGCCGAGAGAACGACCTTCACCCGCTGATTGTGAGACGTCGGCGTGAAGCGGCCGACGTAGTCGGGCTGGATCGGGATCTCGCGCAGGCCTCGATCGACGAGAACGCAGAGGCGGATCGCGGAAGGGCGGCCGAAATCGGTTACCGCGTCCAGCGCCGAACGAATCGTTCGTCCGGTGTAGACGACGTCGTCGACGATCACGACGTGACGCCCCGAGAGGTCGACCGGGATCTGCGATTCGGGCAGCTCGTGACTCACCCGGTCGTCCCGGTACAGGTTTATGTTGAGAAATCCAAGCGCCGGCATTCGTCCACCGATGCGCTCGATCTCGGCACCGATTCGCACGGCGAGGGCTTCGCCTCCGCGCCGTATGCCCAAAATCACGAGACCGTTTTGCGCTTCGTTCGGTTCGACGATTTGATAGGCGAGGCGCGAGATGATCCGCGCGATTTCGTCACGCCGCGCCAAGATGCGGTGGGAGGCCGTCGCGGTCATGCGGGCTCCTTCAGCGCGCGCAGCGCTCCTTCGACGCGTTGGAGTTCGGCGCGATATCCCTCCAGCTTCTCGCGTTCCTTTGCAACAATGTGCGGCGCCGCTTTGGCAACGAACGCCTCGTTGCCGAGCTTCTTCTCTCCGCGATCGATCTCCGAGCGCAGGTGGGCGGCCTCCTTGCGATATCGTTCCTCGAGCACTTCCTGCGGTGCGTGGACGCGCACGGCCGCGAGTGCCTCGTCGAGTGAGTCTCCCGCCGGCGCGATGCGCTCCGGCGTCGCCGCGCCCAGCAGCGCGAGGAGCTCGGCCATCTCCTCGGGGACGTTGGCGGGAATCTCGATCGTAATGCGTTCTTTGGGATGCAAGCCGGTTTCGGCCCGCAGATTGCGGACCCGTTCGACCGTACGCATGAGTCCTGCGAAATCGCGGGCGGCCTCGTCAAAGGCCGGAATCTCTAAGGGATCGGGCCAGGTCGCGGTCACGATCGTCGGTCCGTCGTGGGGCAGCGCGAGCCAAATCTCCTCGCTGATAAACGGCGCGATCGGATGAAGCAAGCGCATCGCGTTATTCCAGACAAATGAAAGCACCGCCGCTCTCGTCGGCTGGTTCCGTTGCGCCTTGGTCGCTTCCACATACCAGTCGCAGTACTCGTACCAGAGGAATCGCCAGATGGTTTCGGTTGCATTGCCGAAGTCGTAGCCGTTAAAGAGCTCGCTCATTCTGCCGGCCGTCTCACGCAGCCGGGTAAGGATCCACTTATCGGCGAGCGTCAGTGCGCCGGAGGCCGGCAGCGTCGTCGCCGGCGGCAGAGCCTCGGGCAGCGCGAGCAGGTAGCGCGTC
>DASXGO010000171.1:0-20564 GCA_036489055.1 Candidatus Cybelea sp.
CGTGCGAACCGAGCATCGATCGTGTGGCTCTGCAGGGATTGCCGAACGCGCGGGTGTCGGTCATCTCGACGCTCTTCGTTCCGCCGACAGCACGAGCGCGGATCCACGAGCCGACGGCACGTCGCTTAAGCATCGAGTTGCGGTGTCGAGCTTCTGGCGCGCCGTTGTCGTAGTTGCGGTCGGGCTTTGGAGCGTAGGCAGTCTAGCCCCAAAAATCGCCTGCACCTGGGAACAATGCCCCGATAATGGGCTCGACGTTACTTACGACGGCGTCGTCATCCGCGTTGACAACGGCTCCCCTGCCGCGAAGGCCGGCATAAATCTCGGCGATCGAATCGTATCGCCATTGCCACGCGGTCTGACGCGAGACCCGCCTCAAACACTCTCCTTCAACCTGCTTCACGGCAGGCACATGCGCGCCGTCACCCTGCATCCGGTACCGGCGAACATGCGTCCGTCGGACAGACTTCGGTTGCTGGCGGTGGCGGCGTCGTATCTGCTCTTTGTCGTCGTGGGGTCCGCACTCGTATTGCTACGTCCGAGTGCTATGACGTGGGCGTTCTACGGGTATTGCATACTGCGGCGCTACGGTGACTTATTGTTCTATTGGCCGGGATCGAGCGATTTCTTCTGGGTTGGTGCGTTGCCGTTTGCGGCGCTTGGAGGAGCGGGCTGCGTCATGGTGATGATGTTCGCGCTGCGTTTCCCGACCAACACGCTTTTGAGTTGGCGAAGAGCGACGAATGTGGCCGCTATCATTTTGGGGGTCATTTTGCCCGTAGGATGGCTGTACTTGCTCGTACGGTTCGACTTTTTGGGATTGCCTTCTGCCTCTCTGGCTCATTTCTTGGTGCGAGTGACGTCGGCGGTCTACCTCGCGGCAGCCGCGGTTTTTATAATCACGCTTTTTGAAAGCCACGGCGACCAGCGACAGCGGCTGCAATGGGTTCTCGTGTTCCCCGCGGTCCTGATACTACGCGTGATCGGTATCAATCTTCCCTATTCGTTGCCACCGTGGTACCCGGATGCTCTGGTCGCGGTCGGCGCCTTGATTCCACTCACTGTTGCCTATGCGGTCATCCGGCGGCGCGTCTTCGACGTGCAGTTCGTCATCAGCCGTGCACTCGTGTACGGCACGATGACGACGCTCATCGCCGGCGCGTTCTTGCTGCTCGATTGGTTCATGTCGAAGCAGTTCGAGCAGACCCGCTTTACGCTGACGGCAGAGATAATTTTCGCTTTAGCGCTTGGCTCCAGTCTCAACATGCTTCACCACAACGTCGATCGGCTCGTCGACGGCCTGTTTTTCCGGCAGCGTCATTTTGCGGAGCGCCGCTTGGCGCGCGCCGCCGCGGCAGTGACGCGAGCAGAGACGTTCTCCGCCGTCGATCGGTTCGTGGTGCACGAGCCGGTCGAAGCGCTCGATTTGATCTCGGCAGCGCTCTTTCGCAAGAGCGAACACGGCGGCGGTTTTGCGCGGCGCGTCGAGGTCGGTTGGGACCGTCACGACCTGCACGAGCTCGGCGCGAACGATCCGCTCGTGCTGCATCTCTTGGCTGAAGGCGGTCCGGTTCGCATTTCGGACGTTGCCTGGTCGTCCGGTCACGCTCCGCATATGGCGCATGCGGTGCTCGCGATGCCGCTTCTACTGCGCGATCAGATCGTCGCCATTGCGTTGTACGGCCCGCATCATACCGGTGCCGACATCGATCCCGACGAGCGGAAGAGCCTAACGCCGCTGCTCGAACGCGCCGGTGCGGCGTACGATCACATCGACGCACAGGCGCTGCGCGCAAAAGTCGAGCTCTTAACCCGAGAACGCGAGCTCAAAGACCGCGAGATCGCGCGTCTGCGTGCCGAAGTCAAAGGGCCCGCGTAACCTCCGCCTCGATTTCGTCTTTGCTAAACCCACGACTCTGCAGCGACGCCACAAAGCGCTCGACGGATTCGCGCAGGCTACGCCCGCGCGCATGCCGATCCTGCCGCGGAATTTGCGAGGCGACGCGAGTTCCGCGGCGGCCGTCCCCGATGAGCCAGCCTTCGGTCTGAAGCTCGGCGTACGCGCGTGCAACCGTATTGGGCGCGACGCCGAGATCGCCGGCAAGTTGGCGCACGGGCGATAGCGGCATCTCCGGCTGCAGCTCGCCGCGTTCGATCGCCGCGCGAATTTGCTCGACGATCTGACGATAAGGCGGCGATTCCGACGCATCGTCGACGACGAGAAAGGAGCCGTTCACGCCAACCTGATGCGCTTGCGCATCGGACTGAAGCTCGTGGCGATCACGACGAAGAAGGCCACGACGACCATCGCCGTCACGGCGTTGGCGAAGTATGCGCTTGCCGGTAACGTCGCCCACGCTAGGGCGACGAGCACCGTCGGCGGCGCACACGCCAGAGCCAGTAAGTTCATCGCCCGGCTAAAGCGAAGATGCTCGTCGACGAGATACTCCAGCTGCGAATCATTGCCGAAAAGAATGGCCGGCGCTACCGCGACCCGCCACGCAACGAAGAACAACACGGCGTCCGCAGCGACTACGATTAGGACACCGGCGCGAAACTGAGGATATGCTGCAAAGAGACCGGCGCCGACTAAACACACGAGTGTGGCCGCGACCGCGAGCGGAGGCAGCGACGCCCACAGGCTGCGCCGGACCAGCGGTGCAACGCGACGCTCGGTGGCGCGCCGAAACTGGAGGTACGACGACAGGACGGCTGCCGCCATCGCCACGCAGCTAAGCGAATACGGAAGGACGAACGAGACGCCGGGAATCAGCGCAATCGTACCCATGACGATCGTAAAAACGCCGACGATACGCGAATACGTATCGGTGTTCCCTTCGGCGCCCTGGCGTTCGGTCAGCACTCGGGCGAGGCGCTCGCGCTGCTCGGGGCTGAAGGCCGCGCGCGTACCTTTAAAATAAATCGACATCCCCCAGAAGCAGCCCGGCGCGATTATTTGCAGCGCCCCCAGGAAGAAGAGCGCGCCGGCGGTGACGATGTGCGCGAGTTGATCGTGAGTTAGGTGTTCGAGAACCATTGTATTAGCATCCTAATACAAAGCAAGCCTTTGTGTCAAGGCTTTAATACAAACCCTATAGCGTGACGACCATGCGGAAGCGGGCCGCACCGCTCATCATGCGATCGTAGGCCTCCTGCGCGCGCTCCAGCGGCATCGTTTCGATCATCGGCCGCACGCCGGTCTGCACGCTGAACCGCATGGTATCCTCGGAATCGGCTGCGACGCCGGACGGCCACGCTTTAACCGAGGTGCGCCGGCCGATCATTGCGGCTGTATCGAGCGGCAGCGGTTCCGACGCCGCGCCGACGACGAGCAGTTGGCCGTCGACATCCAGCCCCGCGATCGCCGGAAGCATCGCGCTCGCGGCGGTGATCGTCGACAGAACGACCTTCGCACCACCCATGCGCTGCAAGGCGGCGGCGACGTCCACCGCCTGGCTGTCGATATACTCCATCGCACCAAGCGATCGCGCGAGCTCTTCTTTGTCGCGTCCGCGAGCGATTGCAACGGTGCGAAAGCCCATTTTCGCTGCGAACTGGACGCCGAGGTGGCCGAGCCCGCCGATGCCGAGAATCGCGACGAGGTCGCCGGCGCGCGCCTCGCTATGACGCAGCGAATTGAACGTCGTGATGCCTGCACACATCAGCGGCGCAGCCTCGGAAGCAGTGAGCTCGTCTGGAATGCGGGCCAACACCGCAGCTGGGGCAATCACGTAGTCAGCATATCCGCCGTCGTATGCGATGCCCGGAATTTTCAAGTTACGGCAGGTGACGAAATCACCGCGCCGGCAGCGGTCGCAGGTGCCGTCGTGGCCGCCATGCCAGCCGACGCCGACGCGCTCGCCGATAGTCCAGCCTATTACGCCGTCACCAAGCGCGTCGATCCTGCCGGCGATTTCATGCCCCGGCACGCGCGGATACGTGATGCCCGGAAACACGTTGTACATCGTAATTGCGTCACTGTGGCAGACGCCGCATGCCTCGACCTTGATGCGCACAAATCCGGGACCGGGCTCCGGGCGCGCCAGCTCGCGCAGCTCGAGCCGTTTGGCGTCTGAAGACGGCACGACCGCCGAACGCATCGTTGTCGAGTTCACCAAAGCTGTGTCGAACCTTGTCGCCGAAGGGATGGCGCCGACCGCTGACGGAGAAAGCAGGCATGCGATGGCTGCCATTGTTTTTCGTCACGCTGCTGCTCGCGGCGACGCCCGTGCCGCCCGAGCCTAGCAGCGGCGCGACCGCGCTCGACGCGCTCGCGAATCGCTACTGGCAACACTGGTTGGCGCGCGATAACTTCCTGCGCGCGCAGCTGGGTCTGCCGATCGAGACGATTCGGCCGGCGACCTACGCCAATGCCGACGCCGACGCGGCGTTCGCGCAGAACGTCCTCGACGGGCTGCACGGCATCGATGCGACGAAACTCGATCACGACCGCTGGCTCACGTATCGCACGCTGACGTACATGGCAACCAACGAAGTCGCCGGGCGCACGTACTACTGGCTTGCACAGCAGGCAACGCCGTATGCCGGCGGGTTGCAGATTTCGTCTATCGTTCAGATGCTGACTGGTTTGCGCTTCACCGGCGCGGCCGATGCGAAGCGTTACGAATCGCTGCTCCACCAATACGCGGCCTTCATCGGGTCGCTGCGCGACTTTCTCGCCGGGCAGCATCAGCGCGGCATCATTCTGCCCAACGTTGAGACGGACGCTGCGCAAGCCGTCTTCGAAGGCTACGCGCAACCGGCTCAAAGCCAAACCCTGGTCCCGGCTGAGGCGCGGCTCTCGGCGCTCACGCAGGCGCAGCGCACGGCGCTGCGCGAGTCGGCGCAGACGATCGTGAACGCGGAAGTCGTTCCGGCCTTTCAGTCCGTCGCCGAGTACCTCAAGGGGTCCTATCGCGCGGGCGCGCCGGCGGGGGTCGGGCTTTCGCAGTATCCGGGCGGCGCCGACTACTATCGCTATCTCGTCGTCGCCAACACGACGTTGACCGTCACGCCGGAGCAGCTGCACGCGCAGGGGCTCGAGGCCGTCTCGCAACTCAATCACGAACTCGACGGCATCAAACGCGAAGTCGGCTTCCACGGCGATCTGAAGGCGTTCAAACATTTCCTTGCGCACGATCCGCAGTTCTACGCGAAAACGACCGAGCAGTTCGGCGAACGGCTCGAAGTATACGTGCACCGCGCAGCGCAAGCCGCACCGAAATACTTTTTGCACATGCCGACGGCGGCGTACGGCGTCGAACCGCTCGCGAAAGAACTTGCCGAGGCGCAGACCTTCGGCTATTACAGCCAGCCCACCGCCGACAAGCCGAAGGGCATCTACTACTATAATGCCTGGCACCCGGAACGCACGTCGGCCTTGGGCGCCGGCGCGCTGATCTGTCACGAGCTGATCCCCGGCCACCACTTCCAAATCGCGCTGCAGCAGGAAAATACCGCGCTCCCCAACGTGCGCCGCTACGATTTCAGCGAGACGGGATTCGTCGAAGGGTGGGGCGAGTACGCCTCGCAGCTCTGCTGGGATATGGGCGTTTATCGGACTCCGTACGACAAAGCCGGCCGCATCATGCAGGATCTGATGGTTTCCACGCGGCTCGTCGTCGATACGGGAATGAACGCGCTTGGCTGGAGCCGCGAGCGGGCGATGCAGTTTATGCGCGACAATCTAACGTTGAGCGAAGCGCAGATCGAGACCGAGTCGCTGCGATACTCGACCGACATTCCGGGCCAAGCCCTGGGATATAAAACCGGCGAGCTGACGTACCTGCAACTGCGCCGGCACGCTCGCGAAAAGCTGGGCTCGGCGTTCGACATCCGGCAATTCCACGCGTGGGTGCTCGACAGCGGAGCGATGACGCTGGACACCCTGCGTACGCACGTCGACTACGAAATCGCCCGAAAACAGAACGTGTCATCCTGAGGAGTGCCCCGAACGGGGCGCGTCTCGAAGGACCCCCGATGTCCGGAGCGGCCGTCCTCAAACGTCTATGAGGCAAAACAGTTCTCATAGGAGGTACGACATGGCAGAATTTCTCTATATCTATCGCGGCGGCCAGCGTGGGTGGACTCCCGAAGAGTCGCAGCAGATCATGCAGAAATGGGTAAGCTGGTTTAAAGAACTCGGCGCGACCGGCAACTTGAAGGACGGCGGCCAGCCGCTTGAGGCCGAGGGTAAGGTCGTCAAGAGCAAGTCCGCAGTGACCGACGGCCCGTATGCCGAGACCAAAGATCTCGTCGGCGGTTACACCCTGATTGAGGCCGACACGTTGGCGCAGGCGGCGGAGCTCGCGAAAGGCTGCCCCATTCTCGAGCGCCAAGGGATCGTCGAAGTTCGTCCCATCATGAAAATGGATATGTAACATGGAGCAGAGCGACCATCTCTTCCGCAATGAAGCGGGACGCATGGTCGCCGCGCTCACCCGCGTTTTCGGACTGCACAATCTCGAGCTGGCAGAAGACGTCGTACAAGACGCCTTCTGCCGTGCTTTGGAAGTCTGGAAGCAGCGCGGCATGCCGGAGAACCCGTCGGCATGGTTGATGCGCACCGCACGAAACCGCGCGATCGACGTCTTACGCCGCGAGCGTACCGCGCGCACGTTTGCGCCGGAGTACGGCCGTCTGCTGGAAACGGAATGGACCCTCGCCAATACGGTACAGGAAATCTTCGAAAGCAGCGGCATCCGCGACGACCAGCTGCGCATGATGTTCTCGTGCTGCCAAAGCGCGCTGCCGGAGACGGCGCAAGTGATGCTGGTCCTCGCGCTCGTCGGTGGTTTCGGCGTGCGCGAGATCGCGGCCGCCTTCGTCAGCTCGCACGCCGCAGTCGAAAAGCGTCTGACGCGCGCAAAACATACGCTCAAGGAGTCGGGGTCGCTCTTTAACATCGCCGACCGCGCCGATTTCGAGCAACGCCTGCCCGCCGTCCAGCGCGCCCTCTACCTCATCTTCAGCGAGGGTTATCACGGAGCATCGCCGCGAGCCGCGGTCCGCGCGGACCTCTGCCACGAAGCGATTCGGCTAACCCGGTTGCTGGCGAAGCATCCGCTCGCGGCCGTGCCATCCAGCTCCGCGCTGCTCGCGCTGATGTATCTCGACGCGGCGCGTTTGCCGGCCCGGCTCGACGCGTTGGGCAACCTGACGTCGCTCTTCGATCAGGACCGGTTGCGCTGGAACCGCGCGATGATTGAGGAGGGCGTCCAGTGGCTCGAGCGCTCGGCGACCGGCCCCGCAATGACGCGTTACCACGTTGAAGCCGCGATCGCTGCGGTGCACGCGCGCGCGCCTTCGGTCGAGCAGACCGATTGGGGCGCGATCGTCGCACTCTACGACACCTTGATGCGAATCGGTCCGTCGCCGATCGTTGCGCTAAACCGAGCGATCGCAATCGCCCAGCGCGACGGTGCCGATTGCGGCCTTGCGGCGATTGAGAGGATCGACGGGCGCGAAAAGCTCGAAGAATATCCCTTTTATCACGCCGCGCGGGCGGAACTCGAGCTGCGCCGCGGCAACGACGCGAGCGCGCGCCGGCACTTCACCGCCGCGATCGGCGCCGCACGCAATCCCGAGGAGCGTCGCTTCTACGAGCACCGGCTCGCGCGTTGCGCAAAGCCGACGCCGGTTTAGATTTTTCTCGCCGCGTGCAGCGTATTGTAAATCGTCAGCGCTAGTTTTCCGGACTGATCTTCTTTGGCGTCCGCCTGGCTGTTCAGCCCAAATGCGAAGACGGCATCCTGCTGCGGCAGATAGAGGTGAACCACGCGATATCCGAGCGTCATCCCTTCGTAAAACCAGATCGTTCCCGTCTGCGGCGTCGTCATTTGCGCCACGCCGAGGCCAAAGGCGCGCGGATCGCCCAGACTCGTCTTCTCGATCGGGGCGCCGTTCTTCGTCGAGACGAGCGTCAAAAGCTCGAGCCGCTGCTTGTGCGGCAGCATCGGCCCGGTGTAGAGCGCACGCGCCCACCGCGTTACGTCTTCCGGGGTCGAAACGATCGCGCCGGCCGCTCTCATCCAGGAGACGCCATCGTTGCGTACGTCTCTTCCGAGTATCGGCCTCAGCGCGACATTGTCGGCATCGTGGCTGAAGAAGTAGCCTGAAACCATGCGGTCGCGCACGTCGGCCGTATACATTGTTCCGGAATAATAGGTGTCGTTCAATCCGAGTTTGCGGAAGAAGCGCTGTTCGATCTCGTGCGCGTAGCTATGTCCGCTAGCGCGCTCGATGATGAGCTCGGCAAGCACGTAGTTGGTGTTGGAATAGTCGTAGCCTGTCGTTGGCGGCGGCGCGTGCGGACTGCCGGGATAGACGTACCCGACGAGGTCGGCAATTGTGTAAATGTGCTGAGGGTCGCGCACGTACGGAGCCCACATCGCCGGAACGCCGTCGTAGCCGGGGATGCTGCTGGTCATGTCGAGCAGCCGGCGAATCGTTACGTGCTTCCACGCGGGGTACTGCGGCAGCCAGTGTCCGACCGTCTGATCGATGTTGAGCTTGCCTTCGGCCTCAAGCTGCAGGATCGCCGCCGCGGTGAACGCCTTCGTGTTGCTGCCGATCTGCCAAAGGTCGTCCGGCGTTGCGGCTGCACCCTCACCGCCGTACTGCGCGTGGCCCGCGGCCACGTTGATGTTTTGCGACTGGCCGCGAAGGCTGATGCTGAGCGAGATCGCCGAGATGTGCTCGACCTTCGCACGCGCGGCGAGATAATCGTCGAGGTCCCGCCGCAGCGACGCGCGCAGCGCCGAATCGGGCGGCGCCGGCGTGACGGCCAGCAGCAACATCGCCGTAAGGGCAGCGGCAAGAAGTCGGATCATAAGGCCCACCGCCGCTTATCGTCGGCCTCGAGAATGTCGATAATGAACTCGAGATCGGGATGTTCGGCGATCGTCGCGGCATACTCGTTGCGTAACCAGGCTTCGTCTTCGGCATGCTTGGGCTTGATGTGGCGGAGCGTCGTGTTAATTGCCGGATATTGAGACGCGTCGGTCCGTTCGCGCACCCATGCGGCAACGTCGTCTTCGGAGGCGGCACGGCGAACGGCTTCACGTAGCTCATGCTCGCTGATCCCTAGGCGGTCGAGCAAGTATCCCGAGATGCCTTTAATCGGGCCGTTGATGTAATAGACGCCCGGGTCGCCGCCGGGCAACTGCGCTCGCAGCTTGTCAATCGTGCGCGGCAAAAGCATCAGACCGTCGAGCTCGGCAAAGGGCTTCGCGGCGGTCGCGACCTCAAATCGATCGGTTCCATAGTTCACCATTCTAGCCGCAATCGGCCGCCCGCGCGAGTAACGCGGCGCGCTCGCGGCCGTTACGCGCCAACGCCGCCGCCCGCTCGAACTCTAGGATCGCCTCGGCGGCACGGCCGGATTTCGCGAGCAGATCGCCGCGGACGGCGGGGAGCAGGTGGTACGAGCGCAACGACGGCTCGGCTCGAAGCTCGTCGACGATTTCGAGCGCGTCTTGCGGACCGAACGCCATTCCGATTGCGACGGCACGATTGAGGGCCACGACTGGCGTCGGCAGCACCCGGACCAATGCATCGTAGAGCGCCACGATGCGCGTCCAATCGGTCTGCTCGGCCGTTGCCGCGCGCGCGTGGCAAGCCGCAATTGCGGCTTGCAGCCCATACGGTCCAAGCGCCCCAAACTTCTCGGCGCGCGCCAATGCTGCAAGTCCGCGTCCTATCAGCAAACGATTCCACTTGCCCCGATCTTGGTCGAGCAGAAGAATCGCCTCGCCCGCCGGCCCGATCCGGGCGCGCATGCGCGACGCTTGAATCTCCATCAATGCCACGAGGCCGAAGACTTCCCCCTCGGCAGGCATCAGGGCCGCGAGCATCCGTCCTAAGCGCAACGCATCTTCCACGAGCTCGGGTCGCAGGATATCGTCGCCGGTCGTCGCCGCGTAACCTTCGTTGAAGATCAAATAGATCGCTTCGAGCACCGAGGCAAGACGTTGCAGCCGCTCGGATCCCGAAGGTACTTCAAAAGGCACGCGAGCCTCGGAAAGGGTCCGTTTCGCGCGCACGATTCGCTGCGCGATCGCCGGCTCGGAAGTGAGAAACGCCCGCGCGATTTCGACGGTCGAGAGCCCGCCGAGCAGCTTGAGCGTGAGCGCGACCCGCGCTTCTTTGGAGAGCAGCGGATGGCAGGCGACGAACATCAAACGCAACAGATCGTCGTCGATTCCATCAGCATCGTCGGCAAGATCGTAATCCGCCGTTTGCGAGACGAGTTCACGCGCGATATCCTGCGTTTTGCGCGCAATCGTCTCGCTGCGCCGGAGCGCGTCGACCGCACGGCGCTTAGCGACCGTCATAAGCCACGCGCCGGGATTACGCGGGATGCCCTCGTTCGGCCACTGCGCTAGCGCCAGAACGAAGGCATCCTGGGCAAGATCCTCCGCGCGCCCGACGTCGCGCGTGATCCGCGACAACCGCGCGATGATCTTTGGCGACTCGATTCGCCAAATCGCGGCGATCGCGTCTTTGAGTCTATCCAAAGTCCTCGAGTTCGAAGATTTGCCGAACCTCGAGCTCTGCGCCGCCGTCAAATGGTGCACGCAAGAAGCGCTCGATGATTTCTTCTTTCGATTTCCCTTGAACGATCCAGAAGCCGGCGACGAGCTCCTTCGTTTCGGCGAAGGGGCCGTCGGTGACCGTCGTTCGGCCGCCGTCGAAGCGAATGCGCGCACCCTTCGAGCTGGCCTGCAAGCCTTCGCCCGCGAGCATCACGCCGTCTTTAGTGAGCTGTTCGTTGAACTTGCCCATCTCCTCGAGCAACTCGCGCGTGGGCAGCACGCCTGCTTCGCTATCTTTGTTGGCCTTAACCAGAACCGCAAATCGCATGAATGATTCTCCTTCGTTTGGGTGGCTTTTACTCATGCGTCGAACGAAGGTTCCGGATTTCGACATCCGGTCACGGGGAGCGCCCCCCGGCCGCTGAAATTACCGGCGTGGGCTTCTTCGAGCCGCCCGATCCCCGACTCATCGAGAGCGCCGGCCCGTCACCGGCCGCCGCGGTCGGCCGCGCGCTGAAGCGCCACGCGGTTGGGTTGACGCTCGCTTCGGCGGCGCTCCTCTGCGTCTATACCGGCAACGTCATCGTCGGACTGCGCGAAGCCGCAACGACTCGCGGAACGATCTCCGCGCGCGGACTGTTCGCGCCGGTCGCGATCGTACGCGATCGCCGCGACGTTCCGCACGTCAGGGCTGCCAACGACCACGATCTCTTTTTCGTGCAGGGTTACGTCGAAGCGTCGGACCGGCTCTTCCAGCTTGATTTGAGCCGCCGCTACGCTTACGGGACGCTCGCCGAAGTTCTCGGTGCGAAGGCGCTCCCGTACGATAAAACGCAGCGCGCTGTGGGCATTGATGCAATCGCGTTGCGGCAGCTTCGAGCGCTGACACGCAGCGACCGTGCCGCTTTGATCGCGTACAGCGACGGCATCAATGCCGCGGCCGCTGCGCAGCCGCTGCCCGTCGAGTTTCGGATGCTGCTCTACCGCCCGGCGCCGTGGACGCCGAAGGATTCGCTCGCGGTCTCAATCGTCGCATCGCTCGAGCTCGCCGATTCTCGGCACGATGTGTTCGCGCGCGACGCCGCCTGGCGGCAGCACGGCGCGCACTGCTTCGATGCGTTCTATCCGCTTTCCGACCGTCGCTACGACGTCACCGTCCAAGCGCACGTCGCGCGCAGTCCAGCGCAGCCACCGGTCGCATGCGATGACTCGGGCCTCGCTGCACGGGACGCGCGTCCGCCGATCGGCAGCAACGCATGGGCCGCGGGCGCGCATCGCAGCAGCGATGGCGCGGCGCTGCTCGCCAACGATCCGCACATCGACTTGACCGTCCCCGGAATATGGTATCTCATCGATCTGCAGTCGCCGCAGTTTCACGCAGCGGGCGCCGCGATTCCCGGCATTCCCGGCATTGCGCTGGGTCACAACGAACGGATCGCGTGGGCTTCTACCAACGCAGCGATGACGACGACGAGCCTCTTCGATGCGGGCCGTTTAAAACGCACGGCATGGAAGGTCGAGCGCTTCCACGTGCGTTTTGGGCGCGACGTCCGCGTCGCGTATTATCGCACGGCGCGTGAATTCTCGATCCCCGATGAGAACGATCCTTCACGCGTTGCGCTGGTGCGCTGGCCGATCTACGCGCAGTCACGCTCGACCATTGCGACCGAGCTCGCGCTCGACCGCGCGCGCGACACCGGCCAGGCGTTGCGCGTCCTCGCGCAGTATCCCGGCTCGCCGCAAGGCTTCATCGTTGCGGATCGCGGCGGCGCGGTCGCGTACCACGTCGCCGGCATCGTTCCCAATGACCCGGCGTGGGGCCGCTACGTCCATCCGGCACGCGACCTGCGCGAGTCGTACGGACCCATCCCGTTCGCACGCCTACCCGCTGTGGCGGCGTCGCGCGATGCGGTTTTGCTCAGCGCCAACAATAAGCCGTACGGGCCGGGATACGCCTATCGCCTTTCCGCGCAGTTTCAGCCGCCGTATCGCGCGTTTCGAATCGCGCAGCTGCTTGCCGATCGCAAACGCTACGACGCGTCATATTTTGCCCGAATGCAGCTCGACACGCTCTCGCCGATCGATCTCGAGATCGCTCGCGACGTCTCCCAAATGTCGCGAGCGCGCTCCGATGGAGGTGGCGGCGAAGCGATCGATGCGCTCGCGCGTTGGGACGGGCGTTATGCGCCCCAGTCGCGATCCGCCGCGCTCGCGCACGCACTGCGCGAGGCGCTGCTGCGAGATGGGCCGGCGTTCAACGTGCGCCTGGAAGCGTTGCGCGGCGATTCACGCGCAGTCTCCGATTTCGATCGGGATCTCGACTCGGCGCTTTCGGTGGTCGCGTTTCATGAAACGGCGACCTGGCGCAAAGCCGGCGGGACGCGCATCGAGCACCTGCTTGCGCCGATGCACTTCGCCTTTCTGAACGGCGATTGGTTACCCGGCGCCGGCGACGAATATACCGTTCACCTGCAGGCACCCGGATTTGCGCAAGGCTTCCGCGCCGTCTGGGATTTACGCGATTGGGATCGCGGCGGCATCATGATTCCGAGCGGCGAATCGGGCGAGCCGGGCTCCGGGCACTACACCGATCTCACGCGAGCGTGGGTTTCGGGACGGCTCGAGTCGCTGCCGTTCAGCCATGCGGCGATCCGCGCAGAGACGGTCGAAACGCTGGTCTTGCGGGCGCAACCTTCGTGAGCGCAGCCGCCTTTCTGCGGACATGCAGACGACAGAAGAACTAATACGGCGGCCGTCGCCGGCGCCGCGACCGCATCCCCTCGCCCATGCCCACGGCCTGCTTTGGATTGGATCGTGGGAGACCGACCGCATCTATTCGCTCGATCCCGAGAGTTGGACCGTGCGCGACGAAATCGAAGCGCCCGGCCGCCCTTACGGCATCACCGCGCAAGGCGACGCGCTGCGCGTCGTCGTCGCGCACGGGGAAGATGACGATCGCTATCTCTATCGCCTCGATCCGCTGCGCGGTTTCGATCTCGATAGCAAGACGCCGTGCCCGGATTTAACCGGCTCGTTCCTCGCGGCCGACGAATCGACGCTCTATCTCGGACAGATGACCTATCGCCGCATTTTGGTGATGGAAGGCGATATGGCGGTTCGACGTGAGATCGCATTGCCGACGCGCTGCGGAGGTTTGGGTTTCGGCAACCACGAGCGCTTTTACATGATCTCCGGCGACGAGGAGCTCGAGCACTTGCAGTTCGGCACGCTCGACGTCACCCAGGATAAACCGCAGTTCGCAGCGATTCGCGCGCTCCCGGATGAAGCGCGTTCGCTGGCATTCGACGGTGCGCGCTGGTGGACGTGCCTGCGCGACCTCAACGAAATCGCTACGTTTTCGCAATAATCGTAAGCGAGCGCACCGTTCCGCTCGCTTCGCCGACGAGCACCTCGTCGGCGAGGCCGTAGAACAGGCCGGTCGCGACGACACCGTGGATTTTCCGTAACGCGGCATCGAGTGCCGGCGGGTCGCCGATGCGGCCGAAATGCACGTCGAAAATCCAGTTGCCGTTGTCGGTGACGAAGGGTCGGGCTCCGGAATCGCGGCGGGCGATCTCGATGCCGGCGAAGCGCCGCGCGATTTCGCGGCGCACGTAGGCCGCTGCAAACGGCACGATCTCGACCGGCAGCGGAAAGCGGCCCAACGCCGGGACCAATTTCGGCTCGGTAGCGACGACGATATACCGCTCGCAGGTGAGTGCGACCGCCTTCTCGCGAAAGAGCGCGCCGCCGCCGCCTTTCGTCAACGCCCAATCCGGCGCGACTTCGTCAGCGCCGTCGATCGCAACCGGCATCGGATGCTCCAAGAGCTGCGCCATCGGTATCTCCAGCTTGCGGCACAACAATTCGGTTTCGCTCGACGTGGGAACCGCGGTGATACGCTCGCCCGATGCGATCCGCTGCCCGACTCGCTCGATCGCCCAATAAGCCGTCGTGCCGGTTCCCAGCCCCACGCACGTTCCGTCGCGAACGTACCGGTCGACGGCGCCATAGCCCGCGGCGCGCTTCGCCGGGTCGTCATTTTCGAACACGCTACCGCATTTCGCCAAGGCACGCCCGTGTCACCCATGTCGGTGTCACCCCGAGCGTGTCGAAGGGTGACACCTCTGTGAGGGTGAATGCGCGTGGACCGGCTCGACCGGTGCATAAGGAGGATGCCATGGCTCGGAAATTCATCGATTGCCGCGAGTATCCCAGCGAAATGAACTGCACCATCGCGATTTCTGCCGACAGCGCCGATGAGGTCGTCGAAGCGGCAACGCAGCACGCGGTTTCGGTCCATCAGCATGCGGACTCGCCGGAGCTGCGTGCGACGCTGCGGTCGGCCGTGAAAGAGGGCGCGCCCGCATAAAGCGGAGACTCGTTCTCGTCGTCATCGTGGCGGCGGCCGTCTTCGTCGGTTACGATGCGTTCCTGCCGCCGCTACCGGATTACGGGCTGCTCGGCACCAATCCGTCCCGTCCGCTCGCGAATGACCGCGTCGTCGCCGTTGCGCCGAATTCGCCGGCGGCGAACGCTGGAATTCGTGCCGGAGACACCGTATCATTCGGCGCTACGCCCTTGCAGCGAGCGCAAGCGCGTTACGCTGCGCCCGGCACGACAGTCAGGGTCGTCGTAAACGGAACGCGAACCGTCAACCTCGTCGCGCCGCGCGCGTCGTTTCAGCCCGTTCTCATCGTCCCGCTTGTCATACGCCTCGCATTCCTCGCGGTCGCCGGCCTGCTCGCGTGGCGGCGACCCGAAGATTCCGCGGCGCGCGCACTCGTGCTTTTCCTGCTTTGTTTCGCCTTGCTCATCGGCTTGGACAACACGCTTATGCCGACGCCGCTGCTATCGGTGATCCTGCTTCAGACGGGGAGCACGCTGCTGCTGCTGATCGGAACCGGGGCCGCAACGACCTTTGCGGCGAATTTTCCGTCCGGCATCGCTCGACCAATTCCGCGAACGCTCGCGCGCATCGCGCAAGTGCTCGTTGCCGCGGCCGGCTTTACTACGATTGCGGGAACGTGGCGGGCCCTCTCCGGCGCGGAGACGTTGGTTCCCCTTTACGCGGTCGTATGGCTCTTCGCCGCGATCGTCGCGCTGCTGCTGGGGACGCTGATCGTCGCCTACATCCAAGGAGACCCGTCGGAGTGCCAGCGGCGGCGCTGGGTCTTCCTAATGCTGGGGCTCGCGCTGATCGCGGTCTTGATCGACATCGCCGTGCAAATGACGAGCGGCTATTCTCAGGCGGTGGATAACGCAGCGTTGGTTTTCATCGGCGCGATTCCATTCGGTTTGGCATACGTCATCTTGCGGCACCGCGTGATCGACGTCGGTTTCGTCATCAATCGTGCGGTGGTCTACGGCGCCGTTTCCGTCATCATCGTCGGAATCTTCGTAATCGTTGAATCGCTGGCGTCCAGCTTCGTAGAAGGGCACAGCCGCGCCGGCAGCATCGCGTTGCAGCTGAGCGTTGCGCTGGTGCTTGGCTTTTCGATTCGCTTCATTCACGCGCGCGTCGAGCACGCAGTCGACCGCGTTCTCTTCCGGCAGCGCCATATCGACGAAGCGGCGTTGGCGGCCTTCACTCACGACGCGCATTACATCACTAATGCCGGCACTTTGATCGAGCGCTGCTGCGCGACCGCAATCCGCCACGGGCACGCGGTCGAGGCATGGGTCTGGCAAAAAGGCGACGCCGTAGTCGACGAGAACGACCCGGCGCTCGTTGCGATGCGCGCGCGTCGAGCCGTCGCGGATTTGCACGCGTTGGGTTCGACGCTGCGGGGTGCGTACGCGTTTCCGATGATCGTACGCGGCGAGCTGACCGGCGCGCTCGTCTGCGGAGATAAGACGGAAGCCGAAGCCTACGCGCCGGACGAGATCGAGGCGCTCCGCAACATGGCTTCGGCGGTCGGTCATGCCCTCGACGGTTTGCGCATGCGCGAGTTGGAAGAGCGCGTGCGCTTGTTGGAGGCGGTGAAACTGCAGCGAGCGTAATGCGGTCGCCTAGCGTATGACGCGCCGCACCGCCGCTCTGCCGTGGATCGCGCTGATCGCGGTTTATTTCTTGTGGGGGTCGACCTACCTCGGCATTCGCGTCGCGGTCGAAACGATTCCACCGTATCTCATGACGGGCACTCGCTATCTCATCGCCGGCGTGTTGCTTTTCGCACTGCAATGGGCATTCGCGCGAGAGAAACCGTCGCTGCCAACACGTGCAGAGATGATCCAAATCTCGATTATCGCGGTGGCCTTGCTGACGATCGGCAACGGATTGCTCTGCATCGCGGAGCAGCGCGTCGAATCGGGAACCGCCGCGTTGCTGATCGCAAGCTCACCGATCTTCATGGTGCTACTCGACGCGCTGCGCATGCGTAAAGCGCCCAGCTTCACCGCGATGGCTGGAATCCTCGTCGGAACGATCGGCATCGTCGCGCTCGTCGGAAAGAGCCCGGCACGCAGCGACGCGCTCATGGCGGGATTGATTCTGTTCTCGTCGTTCGCATGGGCCGCCGGCTCGGTCTACGCACGCGGCACGACCCACCACCCGCTCACGGCATCGCTGGAGATGATCGTCGGTGGAGCGCTTTCGGTCGGCGTCGGCTTGGCGATCGGCGAATCGTCGCACGTGCACCCCGGCGCCATTGCGCCGGAGTCGCTCTGGGGCATGCTCTGGCTCATCGTGGGCGGCGCGATGATCGGCTACAGCGCCTTTGCCTACGCCGTTCGCACGTTGCCGACCCCAACGGTCGCAACGTACGGCTACGTCAATCCGGTCGTCGCGGTGATCCTGGGTGCGATTATTCTGCGCGAGCCGGTGACGTGGCGGCTGCTCGCCGGCGGCGCTGCGGTGATTGCTTCGGTCGTGCTGATTCTGCTGGGGAATCGGCAAGTCTCCGAGGAAGCCCAGGCCGCCGTGTCATCCTGAGCCGGCCGGTAGTGCTCGTGAATAGGGTAAGGGGGATTATGGAACAGCGAAAACTTGGAACGCAAAGCCTCTCGGTTTCGGAGATGGGCTTGGGCTGCATGGGAATGTCGTTTGCATACGGCACGGCCGACGAGCGCGAGGCGATCGCCACGATTCACCGCGCGCTCGACCTCGGCATCAACTTTCTCGATACCGCCGAGGTCTACGGCCCGTATACGAACGAGCAATTAGTCGGCCGTGCCCTTCAGGGCCGCCGCGAAGGCGTCATCGTTGCGACGAAATTCGGTTTTAAGATCGGCGACGGAAGCCGCGGCGTCGACGGCACGCCGGCCAACGCGAAGCGCGTCGCCGATGAGTCGCTCTCACGCCTCGGCATCGGCGTGATCGATCTTTACTATCTTCACCGCCGCGATCGGTCGGTTCCGATCGAAGAGACCGTCGGCGCGATGAAGCAGCTAGTCGAAGCGGGAAAGGTTCGCTATCTGGGCTTATCCGAAGTTTCGCCGGAAACGCTGCGCCGCGCTAACGCGGTCCATCCAATTAGCGCACTGCAAAGTGAGTATTCGCTATGGGAGCGCCGCGTCGAAAAGGCGGTTCTGCCGGCGGTGCGCGAGCTTGGAATCGGATTCGTGCCGTACAGCCCGCTTGGACGCGGCTTCCTGACCGGCACCATCAAGCGGCAGCATCTCGAAGAGAACGATGCGCGCCGCAACCACCCGCGGTTTTCCGAAGAGAATGCAGCGCGCAACGAAGCCATCGTCGACGTCGTTCGCGAAGTTGCGCGCGAAACCGGCGCGACGCCCGCGCAAGTGGCACTCGCGTGGGTGATTTCACGCGGCGACGTCGTACCGATCCCGGGGACGAAACGCGTGCGATATCTCGAGGAAAACGTCGGCGCGCTCAAAGTACGTCTCACCCATGACCAGCTGCGCAGGCTGGAGGGATTGGCTTCGCAGACCGCCGGCGAGCGCTACACCCCGGAGATGATGCAGCTCGTCGAGCAGTAGGGAGCCGTGCTAGACTCTGTCAATGCGGCCGGAGTAGCAGCCCGGCTTCGCATTGTGTACGTGGATGTATGCAACGCGCGGATCGGCGAAGAATCGCTCGATAAGCGTTTCGATTGCAAGTCCGGCGATGACGTCGGCATCGACCATCATGTCGTTGCGATCGAAGGCTCGGAGGCTGAGTTGGCGGGTACGCATCACTTCCGGCACCTCGTTGATGCGATCGTAACGGACGGCCGCACCTTCGCGCACGAAGATCGCGTGGCTGGAACGATAGGGTGACGCGGATTCGAGATGTGTGAAGTTTAACAGCAGCGCGCGCTCGCCCGGCTCGAGGTCGCGCATCTCGACGCGATCGGGGAATCCCGTGGCTGCATCGACGGCGTAGCGCTGTACCCCGAGTGCGGCGAGCTCGGCTTCGTCGAGGCCATAGAGGTGTTGGAATAATTCCGGCGCGAGGCCGGTGATTCGGAAACTGACCATGCCGCAATTTTAGCGCGGCGACGGAGCAGAAACTATCCGAGTCTTGCGCACTTGGCGCGAGAGCTACTTGCCGAGATTTTCGATGCCGAAGTGTTTGAAGGCCGGCCAAAGCTGCGGGAGCGGTGGGTGCATGCCGCGGCAGAGCACGATCGGGCGGTTCTGCTCGTACGGCATTGCATAGGGCGACGTGCCGAAGGTTGCGACGATGCGAGCGCTGTCGCAGATCCGCGACCACTGGGCAACGTCAACGTTCACTGCGAGCACGACGGAACCGTCGTAGCCGCGCGGTCCCCACAAATAGTATTGATTGTTTCCGCTGAGTGCCGGTGGCAACCCACGGCCAAAGAAATCGATCGCGGCCGCATCGCCGTAGTTTGAAGCGAAGATTGCCGCTTTGCCTCGATCGCTCGGCGGGAGCGCGCCATACGCACTTTCGACGTCGCGTGCTAGGTCCGGCCAGCCGAACTCATCGGAGAGCATCTGCATCAGCGGCGCGCCGATGCCCGCCGCCTCCATCGGGCGCGGCCGCGGGTGCATGTTATCCATCATCGTCTTGAGCCGGTCCGGGGGCAGCACCGGCAAGACTAAGGGAAGCGAGAGCGCGCCGTTCGCCGCTGCGAGAACGGCCCATAGCGCGACGAGCACTCGCGGCAGGCGCGTACAGGCCGACGCTCCGAGCGCGAACATCGCGGGATATGCGCCGGCGAGATAATAGCCCTTACCGTGTGTGACCAGAATGATGCCGGCCAGAGCTACGAACGTAATCGAAAGAAAACGGAACGGGCGGAGCCGGGCCGATACGAACGGCGCAACGATTCCTGTCACCCAGAGTGGCGCGAGCAGCATGTTCACCGATAAGATTTGATCGACGGTGAAGCTCAGCGGGGAGCCGGTAAAGTTTCCCGGGTTGTCGTTGTGCACCAACTCCAGGAACGGGAAACCGTGGACGACTTGCCAGATCACGTTCGGTAACGCAAGCAGCGCGGCAATCCCAACCCCCGACCAAAGGTCGGGCAGGCGAAATACGCTGCGCGGTCCGGCCAGCAGCAAGCCGATCCCGAGACCGGCTACCCAAAATACCACACTGTATTTCGCCTCGAACGCCACTCCGGCAACGATCCCCGCCCATAGAAAGGCGCGGGGTTCGTTCAACAGCAACGCGCGCGCTACGAAATACGCGATCGCGGTGAATGCGAGCGGCTCGAAGGTCGATGTGGAGAGCGTCGCAGTCATCGCCGTAACGAGCGTTGCGCTCGCTGCGCCGATTGCGGCAAGCCATGCGCCGCGCGTCGTCGCGCCCAGGAGCTGTGCGAAGACGACGGTAAGCGGAACGAGCAGTGCTGCTGCAATAATCGCGGGCAAGCGCAAGAGCCACAGGTGAAAGCCCGCGGATTGCGTCAGCGCCGCGAGCAGCGGAACCAGCGGCGGCTGGTCGACGTACCCGAAAGCCGGATGGCGGCCAGTCACAATGAAGTAGAGCTCGTTGCGAAAGATTCCGTACTGCTGGGCGACGGAAAGATGGACGATCGCAACGACGGCGGCGACGCTCCATGCCGCCCACCGGGCGCCGCGCCCCTCGACTCCGCTCGGGACAGGCCCCTTGACTCC
>DASXGO010000182.1:0-4346 GCA_036489055.1 Candidatus Cybelea sp.
ATCATACGCGGATCGTAGCGCTGAAGTGTGCCAACTGGGTGGCAGTTTGTGCGGTTGACCGGCCAAGGGTTCGGTGCGTCGTGAAGCGAAGATGCGCGGCGCTAAAGGAGGATCAGTCGCAATGCTTCTTTCTTCTATCGCACTGCGGCGCGCCGGTATCGCCGCCGCCGCAAGCATCGCATTGAGCGTCGTCGCGATTCCCGGCGCCGCGCAGATGGGCGAACAGATGGCCGACAAGATCGCGGTCAACGCAGGGCATCAGTTCGTCACAAAGATTCAGGGCGAGAGCTGCACGCAGTTTGGCCAAACGATGGCGCAAATGAAGGGCTGGAGCTCGAGCGGCTCCGGATCGAGTGGAATGTCGTCGAAGCTCAAGGCTAACTCGCAGGCACGCTCGGACTTCGTCAACATCGTGGCGGGCCCGCTGCTCAATAAGATGATCGATTGCAACATGATGCCGGGAGGAATGTGATGTATGAAATCGCGGCGGCGATTCTATTGGCGGCCGCGGTCGCGCCGTCGGCAATCCTAGCAAATCCATCGAGCTACGACGGCAAGAGCGTAACTGTTACCGGCACGGTCCAGCATTTTCAAACGTCGAGCACGCCGATGGGTACCGTCGCCGGCTTTCAGCTCTGCGATTCCAAGTGCGTCGTGGTGATCGACAAGACGAATCAGTCGCATAGCGACGGCGCTGCGGCGACCGTGACCGGAACATTCCACGTCACGTTCAAAGGACCGCGCAAGAGTTTCAACAACGCGATCGTCGTCGGCAAGTAAACGCCGCGGCATCGGCCGCGGCCAAGCGATGACTCGCAGAGGCAGTTCCGATGCCGCCGGCGCCATCTGTGCGGCCCGGAGTTTATATGGTGCGCCGGCTAGCTCCGGAAAGCGAAGTAAACTGCCCCGATAATCAGGAGATAACTCACTCCGTAGTTCCATTTGGGTACCTGCCCAAAAATAACGAACGCGAAGATCGTAAAAACGACGAGCGTTATAACTTCTTGCAGTATTTTTAGCTGCGTTAAGGTCAGCACGCCGTAGCCTATACGATTGGCTGGAACTTGAAAGCAGTATTCGAGCAGCGCGATTGCCCAACTCGCCGCAATGGCGAGGATGAGCGGGCTCTTGGTGTTCTTTAGGTGGCCATACCAAGCTATCGTCATAAAGAGGTTCGAGAACGTCAGCAGCACCACTGTCGCGACGGCTGGGTAACGAGCTATAAACTGGGCCATACTGTTTGCCTGGTTCTCCTAAAAGCCTGAACTCAAAACAACGCCGCGGTACAGGCAGTCAGGGCCAAAGCCGCAGCAACCGCTAACAGGACCACGGGCGGGATGATACACTCGCTCTCCCGCTTACCCAAAGATGACTAGGGCTTAGCGGCCGACCCTTTGTGAGCTCGGTCAAAGCCGCCCTCACGCCGCGTGCTCGCGTCACAGGCCGGAAGCCCGAGCACGCGGTGTTAGATCGCACTTGAGCGATCCGTTTAGCTAAAACGGAGCGGTCAATTGAAACAAGACGTTGCGGCTATTCGCAATCTGCGTCGTGTTGAAGCCGTTGGCGACCTTGATCGGATATTGGTGATTGAGGATGTTCGTGACGATGAGCTGGACGCCTAAGCCGGTGTCCTGTCCGGAGCGGCCCGGCGTGACGTTTCGTCCCGCCGCAAGATCGAAGGTCGTGTGTGCCGGCAGCCGCCCAGCCAAATTGACGTTGGCACTTTCGAAAGCGACCGGGAAACCGCTGCCGTAGTTCGCTTGCATCGTCGTAAACCAGTCACGCCCCTTTCCGAAACGCCAGGTGTAGGCGGCGCTCGAAACGACCGTCTCGTCGTGATCCTCCGGCGCAAGTTGAGCGATGCATGGCGTGTTGCCGTTGGGGTTGGGCGGAAAGAGAAACGTCGAGCCGGAGACGCAGGCGGAATCCGAGCCCGAGTATGTGACATTGAACCACCACGAATCGCCGTCGAGCAGACGGTCCTGCAGCCGCATCTCAACGCCGTTATCGATACCGATCGCATTATTGAAGACCGCGAAGAGCGGCGTGTTGAGCAGCTGCGTCGTGTCGAGAATGTTCACGACGGTCCGCCGAAAGAGGTTCACCGTGGCGGTGAAGTTCGGATTGAAGGCGTAGGCCCATCCGCCTTCGACGTAGGCGTCTTGTTCGGGCTTCAAGTCGTAGACCGGCAGAGCGTCCGTGCAGCCTTGCAATACGACACAATCCTGGCGGACATCTTCGAGCAGCGGCGCCGCATAGAAGCGCCCGTAGAACGCGTGGAACGTGTTCTTGCCGCCGTCCCAGAGGTTGAGTGCGATCCGTGGGCTAAGCATCCAACCGCTGGCGTAGCCGGTCGAGTGATCGTAACGAAAGCCGTAATTTAGGGATGCGTATTTCGAGAGCTGCCAGCTATCCTCGCCGTAAATGCCGATCTGCGAGCCTGCTTGCGCTTGTTCGAGTGACGCGAAAACATAGTATGCCTGCTCGTGTGTTCCCGAGGTTGCGCCGCAACCTTCTGCGTAGTAGCACGCGAAGGCCCGGCCCGCCAGCAAGTTTTCGCGGCTGACATCCACGCCGATCTTCCACGCGTGGTTATCTACCGCTCGGAAGTCCGAGGCGCGCACGCCGACGTAGCTCGCGTATGTGTTCGAAAGTAAGCCGACGTTGTGCAGAGTACCCGATCCGCCGAAATTCGGCTCCATCCCCAGCACGTCGTTATAGAAATCGCCTTCGTAGTTGATGCGTGTCGAGCGCCACCACGGGATGACCTGCAGAGTGCCATTGCCATCCTTGGATGTCAGCGTATAGTTCAGATTCGAAAACCGGTCGTACTCGCGCTGAATGTCATCGGTCCCGGCCGGCGTGAAGATTGGATCGTAGGGATTATTCGGGTCGGTATTGATCGGGATTTGAAACTGTGCGAACTGATTGGAGTAATCGAACGCGAGCGTGCTCCGGGGATCGAGCTGCGTGACCATTCGAAAGAATTGATCGCTCTGCGACGACGCATCGTGGATCGGATCGAACGTGGGTGCGTCGAGACCGCGGCCGATCGTTTGGAGGTTGGCGTCGAAAAAGGTTTCGGTCGAGCCGAAGCGAGCAGCCGTGTCGAGCTGCCCCACGCCTTGTGCCTGATTACCCGCGCCGCTGGAAATCGCTCCGTAGAAACCCTCCGGCACGTCGCTAGGCCGGTTTGTGATGATATTGACGACGCCGCCCATTCGGTCGCCGCCGTACTCGGCGGGAATCGCGCCGGTGAAAAGCTCAAGCGAATCGATGATTCGGGGGTCGACGATTTCGGCGAAGTTCGACGTGGTTGCAAGCGGCAGCGGCGCGCCGTCGATGTTGTAGCTCACACCGTGGAAGCCGTTGATGACCGGCTCGTTGTAAGAGAAGGGAACCACGCCGGGGAGCGTTTCGAGAGTTTGATCGAGGCTGTTCTGCACCGGCGACGTTTGAATTTGCGAACGCGTGATCTGATGCACGGACGGTGGATTTGCCGCAAGGCCGGCGTGAGCCGTGACCGCCGTTTGAGCAATTTGCTTCAGGCTTGAGATCGGCAGATTCACCGTCACGACGCTGCCGCTGGCGACGGTTACCGAGATTTGCAGCGACGTAACGCCCTTGGCCGTTGCCGTGATGCGATACGACCCGAACGGAACTTGCGAGAAAACGTATTCGCCGCTTTCGGCAGAGGTCGTGGTAAAACGGGAGCCCTCGCCTTCCAGGGTGATGGTTGCTCGGGGAACGGGTTTGCCGTCGAGCGTGACGGTGCCCCGAACTAGGCCGTTCACCGCCGCGAAGGCGGGCGCGGCATATAAGAATGCCAAGAGCGCGGCGACGAGCGCCGCAAAGAAGCGGGACATGGATTCCCTCCGATCAGAAAGTGCGTGCTTAAAACGCGCTTACGCGCGAGAGGCAGCTGCTGTCGGAGGAGGTCGAGCAAAACGCCGGCGCGTGAAGAGCGGACGGCGCAGGAACGGACGATGCGCGGAACGCCGCGTCCACGAAGGCGCACGCGGCGCAAACGAGAGACCGAGGATAGTGAGAACCACCGCCGCCAACGCACGGACGGCGGCCCCGGCAAAACGCAACACGATCCATGAGACCGCAGCGAGGACAAGAAGCGCGAACAGCGGCGACGGACCGGCGTGATGGGGTTCGATTCCTTCGGCGATCGCATACCAAGCCGCGGCTGCGACAAGCACGGCGGCGATTCCGGGAAGGCGCTCGCGCAACCGTTCTGCCACGATACTGCCGTCGGCCGCTCCGCCCGACTCGCCCAATGCTAGCGCCGCGAAGAAAACGAGTAGGCTCAGGCCACCGCATAGTGCGACCTGGAGGAG
>DASXGO010000229.1:0-3974 GCA_036489055.1 Candidatus Cybelea sp.
GCAGCACGACGGAGACGATGTTTTGTAGCGAATGGAACATCGGACCGCCGCCGGCAACTCCTAATTCGAACGCACTGGACGCCTGTCAACCAACGCGCCGGAAAGCGGCATGAGCGTGATCAAAGACATGATCGCAATCACGGTCACCATGACGACCACTTTTTGGTCGCTAAAACTCTCGGTAGCGACAACCAGTGCGGCCGCGATATTGCGCTGTGCGGTACCGAGCGCCACGACTCGTTTAGTGTCGCCGCCAGGCCCACCGAGCAGCCAACCGATCCCAAAGCCCAGCGCGATAAATAGGAGCCCGGCGAGGATTGCCCGCGATCCGAAAACTTGTAGAACCTTGTTGAGGTTTGCCGCCGTGATCAGCAGCAGCAGGAGGTACAGGCTGATATTCGAGATGAGGTTGAGCACGGGTTTCACCCGCACTGCAAGATCGGCAAGACGCGCCTTAGCGACAAGCCCTATTGCGAGTGGAAGCAGCATGAGCAAGACCAAAGAGCGAGCGATTTTTCGGGGATCGACGGTCACGCCGTGGAGCAATAGGGGTAGGACGATCGGCAAATAACCGATTGTGACCACCATCAGCAGCACCATAACGCCAACGGCGAATGCAATGTCGCCCTTCGCCCGCTCTGCGAGCTTCGGTAGAAACGGCGCGCCCGCCGTGCATCCGAGTACCAACAGCCCGATTCCAAACTGCTCGTCGAGCCGAAGCAGGTTTGCGAGAAGCAACGCTACCGCCGGCATAGCCACAAAATTGCCGAGCAATGCGAAGAGGACAAGCCGGACGTTGCGCAGCGGTTCGACGATCTGAGCAATCGTGAGACTCACGCCCAACGCCAGCATGCTCGAGATCACGAAGCTCAGCATGGCGATATCTGCACCCTTGCTCAATAGCTGAACCAACATTGAGATCTCCTTACTTGATTGGGCGGGGTCCTTCGAGACGCGGCCTAGGGCCGCTCCTCAGGATGACACATTGCGGTCCTCAGGGTGACTCGGTGCGAAGGTCGGCGAGCCAGCGTAACGCGCTCAGACTCGGCAAAAAACAGTATTCGCCCCCGCGGGTAATGACGAACCGCGATAAACCTTTGAGCTGTCGCCGGAGCGGCCGGCGTGGAATGTTGTACGTTCCTTCGCCGTCGCCGGCGCCGCAGACCGGATCGCGCTCTTTGCCGTCGCCGAAGAATCCGCCATCGTTCATCCACTCGGATTGAACGAACTCAAACTGCCGCCCGATGTTCGCGCCGACGAAGGCAAACATCAGCCCGCGATCGGCGCCGTCGTCCTCGAGCACGCCCTCGGGAAGGGCCGGTCCGTACCCGCTGCCGCGCCGAATCATGCGATGGATCCGCAGGACGCCTGCAATATCCGCATCGCGCGGGTTCATGCGGCGAACGTGCGAGCCCAGCGGCGTCTTATATCCGATCGCGTCGTCGGCTTTGAACAGAAAGTTGTTGTTGCGCGACGAATCGGCGCCGATCTCCGGCCGGTCGGCATCGGCCGATAGGGCGAGCGGCGCGCCGCTGCGCCAACGCCCCATCATCTTTGCGGCGACCAATTCTTCGTCGGCGGCATCGGCGGCATTTGCGCGAAGATATTGACGAAAGGCGGCAACGCGCTGATGGAGCTTGCGAAAAACGATGTAGCTCCCGTTGCGCCCGAGCACTTGCGGTTGCGGGATCATCGGCGTATCGCTCATCTCGTCGGCGTAGCCGAGCACGAACTCGCCCGCCTTCAGCGGTACTTCGTGCGGATTGGTTCCCGGAACGCCGCTGCCCTCGATTGCGGGATGGCTGATGCCGTCCTTGAATCCGAACGGCTCTTTTTCGTCTTTAAGTACGCCGCAATCCTGACGCCAGATGGCTTCCACGCCGGGTAACTGCTGCAGTGCGCCCTTCGCACGCTCCACTGCCGGATGAAGCTGCGCTTCGCTGGTTGATACCGCCGTGATCACGACGTGACAGTCGGGCGTTCCCAGCGGCTTCTCCCAGTGTTCGGGGCCGCTCTCACCGACGTCGCCCAATTGCGCAGCTCGTGCCGCCATGCCTTGCGCGAACGGCGGCGAAAATGTCTCGAGCGACGTCGCCGGAACACCGAGCGCGCGCAGCCCCGCAAACGTAAGAGCCGCGCTCACCCATGTGTCGCGCGCGGGACTCTCGGGATTGGCTGCCGATGCGACGACTTTGCTCAGTCGCCGCATCAAATCGCGCCCCGCAGCGCGGTCATCAATGCGCAAGATGATATACGTTGCGGCAAACGGAGTTGGGCGGGGCCGCAAGACGCCGCTTTGAATATCGTCGAGCTCTAAAGCCGGCATGTCGTTTTACTTCTTTGCGAGATTCTTCCAGAAATTGGTGAGGCTTTCGTCACCGCCGAACAGGGTCGTAAAGATGGTCGAGTCGGCGAAGAGAATGTCGCCGGCCCGGTCGCCCGACGGCGGCATCCATAGGAACATGTTAATCTCGCGGTTGCCGGCTTGAGTGAACGGATGCGGCTTCGACGTGTCAATCGGCTGCCGTGCCAATACATGGATCGTTTTCGGATCGTCCGTCGTGACGGCGTAGTGCGGCAAGTGCATGTGGAAAACGAACGTGTTCACGCCGTCGAGCCAGCCTCGGCGATCTAAATCGCCGCTGGTCGAGAGCGGAACGGATATCGTGGTGCCGGGATGCGTCGCAGGGCGCAGGCCCCATTGGTTTTCAACGGGCGTCCCGAGGCCTTTCATCAAGGAGCGCACGTATTTGGTGAATCGCTGTTGGCGGGGAACGAGGGGGTCGCCGTGATGGTGATACTCCATGTTGCGCACGTTTGGATCGTTCGACGCGCCGACGTCGTGATGCGGTCCGAGAATCAGGCACGTTCCGTCGCGCTTGAGGAACTCACGAAGCGCCTCAATTTCTTCGGGGGCGGCCTCTTGATCCGTAACCATATGGTCGAGCCCGAAGACCATCAGCGTATCGCTATCCGCGAGAATCCGTTCGTCGATCGGCAATTTCTGTCCGGCCTGATCGACGCGCTGGTAAACGGCCACGGGTTGACCGGTTACCTCGTCGACGGCGCGCTGAAAGTTCAGCAGCGAAAGATGGAACAGTTCGAGCGTCCCTTCGATTCCCTGCAGGAACATTTTATCCGAGTACGCCTCGGTTTCGTAGGCAGGCCACGCCACGCGGCGCACTTCGGTCATCGTTGAGAAGCGGTTATCCAGCTCCCTGACGTCGCGATTTGACTCCCACGGGTAGCTCCAGCTCCAGTAGACGCTGAACCGCCGTTTCGCCTTGTCGTATTTTCGCGGTAGATGAAGCTGGTTGTAGGTCCTCCCGGTCGCGGTCATTGCATTTGGTCCAGCATGTCGCTCAACGCTTTCTTGACGCGTAACGCTTTCTTGATCTCATCGGCGGAGACATACGGATACTCGCCATATTCCATAAAGCTCGGCCGGTGGTGTTCCCGAACGAATTTGATGAACGCCGGGACGTTGGTCTTCCAGTCCTCGGGAAAGCCCTCGAGGTTTTCAAAGACGGTATCCACTCCGAGCTGAGTGAAGAGCGCGACGGCGTCGTCGGTATATTTGTCGAAATCCGTATCGAAGATGCCTTGGTACATGAAATACTTGTCTTTTCCGATGTCGAAGAGCACCCACTTGAGATAGTGCAGCTTTAACGGCGCCAAGATCGTCGGCGCAGTGGGAAGCGTTGCTTCAATTTTCTTTCCGTACTCGTAAAATTTTGATTCCGTGCCGGGTTTGATCTTCGCGATGATCGTGAATCCGTAGTTCGCCGGAGTTTGCGGGAAGACCGGTCCGTAGTTGCCCTCTTTGTACTCGAAGTATCCCTCCTTCGGGATCGCCATCGCGGCTGGTTTGCTCCAATCGCCGTCTTGCGTCGCCATTGCTTTCTCCTTATCGTTGTAAGGCGGTGCAGGTTCGTTCCCGCACAGGACGGGGCCTCGCTTGGTGAAATAATCAG
>DASXGO010000230.1:0-9919 GCA_036489055.1 Candidatus Cybelea sp.
AATCACGGCATCGGTGCGCCTCGTGCATCTCGTTGATGCCTCAGCCCGAAAGGAGCTCATGATCATTTATGCCGAGGATATCACCGACGCGCAGCTGACGGCCGCCGACATAAAGAAAGGTGCCAAGGGCTACGATCGCTGGAAAGCGATCGAATCCCGACTGATTCGGGCAGCCGAAGCGAACGTCGCTGTCGCGTGCTGCTAAGGTGCGAGGTTGTTTTTGATGCCCTTTTGAGGCACGACTAAGGACGAGCGCGGGCACGTAGCAATACAATGTCTTTGTCGTCAACATCGGTTCTCTTGAGATTCTTTGAACATTGCCCGGTATCGTTGAAGGGGAGAGGTCTTAGATGCGAAGCATCATGAAGTTTCTACTTGCGCTTGCGAGCGGTGTCGTGCTTACGGCCGGCCTCGCCGTTGCTGACCCAACCGGCCCGACGACGCAGAGTGCCCTTGCGGCGGACGAGAGCATCGCGCACGCGTTGCAAGCCAACGACACAACGACGCTGCGTCGACTGCTTGCGAGCGATTGGATCGTTGTCAGCGCCCGGGGCGGCTGGGTGGGTCGCGACGAGATTCTCCAGGCAATCAAATCGGGCGTATGGACGCATACGATGGTGGTGATCTCGCAGCCGCGAGCGCGCATATACGGCACAACCGCCCTTGTGACGGAGCGGGCGGTCGTGAGCGGCATGTCGGGGCACAAGCCCTACGTCAACGTCCAGGAATGCCAAACCGACGTGCTTGTCTGGAATGACGGCACTTGGGTTTCGGAGCTGTTGCATGAATCGTTCAGCAACCGCCCATCCTCAAATTGCTAGACCTCTTGCATAGTTGCCGACGCAGGCGTCAATGGCTTACTCGCTATGGCGTCCACTCGACGTTCGAAACGCGGACCATCCCCGGAACGCCGGCACCCATCTCGATCGTAGCCATTCCTCGCACTATCCGGCCATCGGGTCGAATACCGACGATGAAGTTGTTCGGTCCGGTGCGCGCCGACGTGACGACGACAGTCCCGTCCGGAAGCGTGGTACGCAAGCCGTGCTTATAACCTGCCGCGCGTGTCGCTGCTTCGATCGTTCCGGCACTGTCCGCGGGTGAAAGTGCTAACGGCTTAACTGCGTCGAGAATACGGTTGATCCAGCTTGGGCCGCCGGTGCCCTTTGCAGCCTGCACGTCTTGCGCGACTCGCGTGCCGATCTGCGCACCCAAAGTCTGCGGTGTTTGGCCCTGCGGAAGAGTGTTGAACTTTGCGACCGTGAGTTTTTCGAAAATGACGCGCGCGTTGACGGGTTTGCTTAACGGCGCGCCCGTTGTCTTTCCGAAGTCGCTGCCGAGAACTGCGGGCGACTGCTCACCCGCGGTAGCGGGGTCCGGCCACGTTTGAACGCTCGTGACCGCGTAACCCGGCGGGGCTTCACCACGCTGCGCCATTTCGACCAACGTACGAAAGTTTGGGTTCGCGGGCGTTCGGCCTTGAATGATTATGCGACCGCCCGCCTTGAGCGCCGTTCCGACGTTGGCAACGTCGGGCGTGTAGCCATGTGGATTATTGATCATCACAGTGTCGAACTGTCCGCGCATCTGCTGCGGGATCGGTTGATTGGCATCGAGGAACGTCACTCCTGGGCGCGTGGGATTGACGTCGGTTGGCGTAACCGTCACTAAGCTCGGGTCGCCGGGGATCCCGAGATTCGTCGGGCGCGGTCCTGCGCCGATCTCAAGCACGGTGGCGGGTGCACCGCTGTCGTGAATCGGCACCCGCACCATCGGCCCGACCGCAGTGATTGATGGATCGCTCGATGGCGGCGGCGGCGTGCTGCGATTCGCAGGCGGCGGGGTTGCGGGCGGGATGGTAGGCCGGCCAGTCACGGGCGGCGGGCCCTGAGGTCCGCTAGCGATGGCATTGAGTTCGTCCGCGACTTTTTGCGAACGAATTGCGACCTGGGTGCTGACGCGATTCGGAAGCGCAGCCGCACCACTGGTCGTCGGCGTGCCGATCTCGCCAATAATCGTGTCGGCATCGCTGAGATTGTTCTGCTTTAGGAACTCCTCAAACGTGACGCCGCGCTGCTCGATGCCGAGACCACTAAGGTACTCTTCATTAGTACGGAAGCCGGGACGCGCCGGAAACCCGGGCAGTTTTGTAAATGAGGGCGGTTCCTTGAGGAAGGCTTCCCACGCGGCGCGGTCTTTGCCGCCGGGACGAATATCGACGATCTTGCCGAGCTTACTCTTGGGAATGTCCCACCGCAACACGTAACGTCTACCGGTGCCGCCGGGCTCGGGCCGCATTCCTGCGGCTTGCTCGGCAACGGCTTCGTTCTCGCTCATGTAAAAGCCGCGGCTGAAATCTTGATGCGCGCCGGGTGAGCGCGTGACGTCGATGCCTTTGGAGAGACCTTCGTATCCAGGCTGACGCGTGCCGTGATAGAGCGTGATCATCTCGTCGGGACCGCCCGCCCGACCAGCACCGCCGGCGGTAACCGTAGGCGGCACGTTCGGCGGTGGAACGTTCGGCGGCGGAGCGTTTGGCGGCGGAACGTTTGATGGGGGCGCAGTCGGGTCGACGGGCAATTTCGCAGGCGCCTGTACGTCGGGTTGCACGGGCGGCTTCACGGGTGGTCGCGGCGCGACGTTTCCGCCCGGTGCATGCAGCTCCGGAGCGATTTTCCTATCGGGCGGAGGACGGCGGCCAGGCGGCAATCCGCCCGGCGGCTCTCCTTCGAAGGCTTGTTTTGCAGCAATCCCGGTTGCTGCCAAGATAATTCCCCCGCTGACGCACGCGCTCCCCATGATGCCTGCAAGCCGCGCGCGGTGCTGTTCTTCCATGTTCGCTTTAGCAGCCGGATCAGTGACGTTAGCAATCGACGCGAAATAGCTCGCGTTTTCTTGATCGATGGCATTGCGTGTGGCGACGGTCATCAATGCAAAGTTAGCCACGCCGGCGCCTATGTTGAAGACGAGCATGCCGTTCTTTGCCGTGCCTACGGCGGACGGCAACGCGCGCATCGCGCCGCCGACGCCGACGAAGGCGGTGACGAGTGCCGTCATATCCATGTAGAACCGAGCGTCGAAATGGAAGGTGTTGGTTCTAATTCGTTCGTCGATTGACGCAATAGCCAATGCCACAGTGGCACCCGCGGTTGCTCCTCCAATGGCAGCTTCCATTAACAGCACGCCTACCGGAGCGCTGCCGCCTGCTGTAAACGGTGACGCGACCAATAAGGCGACTCCCCCTACGGCCGCCGCGCCGGTCAAGATCGAACGCACCTTTTTGCGCGTCGTATGTGTATCCAAAATCCATTCGCGGACGCTCTCAACCTCGATCAGCTGAATGCCGAAGTGCGCAGTTCCGTCAGGAAACTCGTTATAAAATTGCCAGTTGCCCATGGCGCGCGAAATCGCACTGAGCTCCGCTTCCGCGTACGCCGTAGGCTTGTTGCTCGGCGACGACGATTCGCCGTGACCTTGGGAGCGGCGCGGTTCCCCGGGCGTGAGCGTCGACTCGTAGAGCTCGACGTCGACGAACGCGTGCTTGTCGGCCGTCTCGCCGCGACCAGTGCGGTTCATGAAGACGCGAAGCGGGAACGACGAGTTATCCTCACGATTGAGGAACGTCCCCGCGATCTGGTAAGGAACGGAGCCGACGTGCTGCTTGATCTTTTTTAGCCCCGCGAGCTGCTCCTTGAATAAGTTCGTCCAAGTCTGCGCGTCTGAGGCTGAAAACTTGCCATCCTTTTCCAACCGAGCGATCGCCGCAATGGAGGCGTTGATCCCGTCGATCTCGGCGTCGATCGAGAGCGGCACGAAATCGGGCTTAGCAATGATCCGCCCTCGCGCGTCGCGGGTAAAGTGCTTCTCGCGCTCCGGCCCTATCAGGCTTGACTCGAAGAGCTGCCGGTCGCGGTCTTTTTCCTCGATTACGACGAGTGGATCGGAGGTGAGATTGAGTTTTTTGTCGTCGATGAACTCGTCGCTGCTGACCTCGACCGAGACCGTGTAAGTACCTGGCTCTTCAAAGTCGATGCCGTACTCGATTCGGCCGGTCGTCCAAACCGGGTTCGAATAGAGCTTTTTGCCGTCTTTGTATACCGTCCACGAAAACGATGCGTGGCTCGGGAAGAAGTTGAGCACGTAGCGCCATGGATTGCCGTTAAGGAACCGGACGCGCGCGCGAATTTGCGAGTTTGCAACGTAGGCGCTTAGCGCCGGAGTGACGACGAGCTCGCCGAGCGGCTCGAACTTGATGATGCCGTGCTCGTCGCCGCCGGGCTTTCCGTACTCGCTGCCGCGGCCGCTTGCCTTGATCCCTTGGTCCGGCGTAAGCGACGGCTCGCCCGAGGCGGGCACCTTGTCAGCACGCTTGTTTCTGCGCGGCGGACCGTGGACGGTGACCTCGAGTGGTTCGTCGTCTTTCTTATCGCCGGTGCCTCCACCTCCGGTCGCCGCCTGCTGCCGCTCCTTTGGAATCTTGCGAGTGCCGGCAGTGATTTGTTTGGGGGCGATTCCAGGATATCGTTCATGCATCCACCTGACGACCTGCGAATGCAGCGTTGAGCGAACCGTGTAGGTGATGATCTTGATGTCAGATGGGTACTCCGACGGCTTTTGCCCGATAACGTGGACGCTGGGATCGTGGTGTAGATAGGCCGCGGCCATCGCGGTAGTTGCCCCGGGAAATGCGTCGAGAAGATAGTTGGTGAACGAGCGCAGCCGTTCATCGGGCCACTTTTTTGCATCTTCGATGTTGTAGGTGTAGACGAACTCTCCGGCGGCGATCCCGACTCTAAACGTTCCGAGGGGCGGAATATCTTCATTTTTTACAGGGTCGTTTTGACGCGCCGGCCGTACCGGGGTCGAACGAGTTACCCGCGCCGGTCTTCCCGCCAGCACGTCAGCGGCGTAGGCTTTCGCGTCGCGCTCAGCTTGCTCGGGCGTTGCGACCGGAAGCCCGAGCAGCGTTTGCTGCAGAACATGCGCGACTTCGTGTGCGAGCAGACGACGGCCGGCGCGCGTCGCGGGTGAGAACTGCTCCGCGCCGAAGACAATATCGTATCCGAAAGCATAGGCGCACGCCTCGGCGGACTGCGCGTACTCGGCAGCTTCGTCGCCGGTGTGGACGCGGATGTGATCGGCGACATCCCCGAACTTGGCGTCGATAACGGCGCGCGCAGCGTGTGGTAGCGGTCTGCCTGTTAGCGGCGGTAGCGCGAGCAAATTCGACGCAGAATGGTTTCCGAGCACACGTTGAAGCCGCGCGAACGGAAGAGCCGACGGAGCCTTACGAAGCGTCGCGTCAAAGGTGCGACGACTATGTTCCTCGCTCTTCGTGGTCTTTTGTGCGGCGCTCTTACCGCTCTTCGCGCCCTGGCTAGCCACAGACGAAGCGGTCCCCCTCGCGCAGTGCCCACGTCGCGCGCTCCAAAAACGGCTCGCCTTCCCAGGCTCGCTCCCCCGGAATCGGGCGCGTAACCACAAGCGCATCGCCGCCGACGAAGGTGTGCGGTTCGATGCGTTGCACGGTTTCGTCGCCCCGCATCAACGTCGCGCGCACGTCCCCAACCCAAGCCAGCTCGACCCTCGCATCATCGAGCAATGCAATGAGAACGCTGAAAGCCGGGGCGTCTTCGCCGGCAATGCCGAACTCCGCCCGCGCTCGCCGCGACGCCGCGCAAACGACGTCGATGATATCGTCGAGCGTTCCGCTTAGTTCGACGGCGCGTTTGATGATACGCGCCGCGTCGCTCGCGGCCTCGCGACCGTAGCCCCATGAGGCGCTTCCGTTACACGCGACTATTGTATCCACGTGATGCTTACATAACGCTCCCAATCGCTTGGGAGATATTGCCGAGCTAGGCGGTAGACCGTCTCATAATCCTCGTAGGTCAGCAGGTTCCAACGGTAAGGATTAAAGTTCCAGTCGCGCGTAAACTCGTAGTGCCGGCGCAGCTCGTCAATGATGCCCTGCTGGCAATTAGCTCGAAACGCCGGATCGTGCTGCAAGGCGTACGGCATCTTGAGCTCTTCGCCCGAACGCGCGCGGAAGTTGAAGTCGTCGAGCTTGACAACTTCGCCGCTTTTAGTGTGGCCGACAAGGTTGAGGTTCTTGCGCTCGCCGAGCGGCGTGGGGCTAAAACCGGCTTCCACCTCGGTGCCCGGGTTTGCGCGGCTCGGTGCGTGGCCTTTTTCTGCGGTTGAGAAGGGCGAGCTCTCCTCAAGAATGCGTCCGCCCGCAACCGGAGCGGGCCGCGAAATTTTCTGACTCGTCGCGGCAAATCCGAGCGTCGTGTTTGCCTGCTGCGCGTAGTACTCTCTTAGCGCCTGGTCGATGTTCGCATTTGCCGTTTTAGTGGGCCGCTTGACGTCGTCGATCATGTCTTGCACGTGCTTGGGATACCGGCTCCGGTTTCTTCGGAAGAAATCGTAGCCGTCACCGGCGGAATAATTATCGATCCCGCGCGGCAGCAGCCTCGGCTCGTCGAGATGCTCGGGTAAGACGCGGCGGAGCTGAACGCGCGGCGGGGCGACGCCGGTACCGTCTCCCCCGGTCGACGAGCGCGTCGTCGTTCGGGTCGTGCCGCGTTGCTGCTGCGCGGGTTGCTGTACCACCGGGCGCTGCTGCGGACGCCGCGGACCGGCCATCGCGTGCGTCTCGATATCGCCCGAGGCTCTTTGCAGCGGCTCGTCTTCGAGCTGCGCCTGCGCGGCATGCTGGGAAAGCTCCGATTCGAAATCCTGCTCGCCCGCACCGTGCATCGGGAGCACGTCGCCGGCCCCTTCGCGCGTCCGTTCGAGCCTGCGTTGGGTTTCCGGTGGATAAACCCGCTTGCGCCCACTCGAAATATCGCGGACTTCCGCGTCGCCCGAAAGCTCACCGGGAACGTCGGTCGGAGCGACGTTTTGCTGCGCGGTCGAATCGAGCTCTTGGAGCAGATGCTCCGCATCGCCCGCGATCTTTTCGATGTCGGCTGTCTCGCGCTCGGAGAGGTTTTTTGCAGACGTGGTTACGGCACGCCAGTTCTTATAACTCTTGCGCAAGGCGTTGCCGAGCTGCACAAGCCCCACGCCGCCGCGCACGAGGCCGTAGACGCGAATGTACGAGTTGACCGCATCCAAGTCCGTGACGAAATCGCGCCCGTCTTTTCCCCACGTCTCGATAATCCAGCCGCGATGCTCTTGCACTAGGCTGTTCGTAACGTCGAGCGCGGTCGCAAAGCGATCCGCAACCGCAACACCCTTACGGGCTGTGGCTGCCATTTGGGCCGTAGTTGAGAGCGCCTTCCCTTGTAGCGCTTCCTCGCCGGCTGCGGCTTCACCGCCAAGGCCCAACGTCAAGCCGATGCCAACTGCCTCGGCCGACTTTTCGTAGACCATGCGCGTCGCTTCGTTCTCCAACTGCAAGAGCGACAGCGCGGGAACGAAGTCAATGGTACCGCCCTGATCGTAGAGCTTTACGCCAACCACTGCATCTTCGTCGAGGATGACCTCGTCCGAAATCCCAAGCGGCAGGCGAAGGTCGGGATCGCGTGCGTACTCCGTTCCGGCGATATCGAAACGCACGTGCACGCCGACCTTGCCGTCGGGCAGCCGGCGCGCGTAAATAGGCGACGGCGTCAAAACCGTTAGTCCGCCTTTCCGATACGGCAGGACGATGCTTGTACGCGCTTTGGCAACCTTCGCAGCGAACTGTTCCTCGCTCAGAAGCGAATGCGTCTTGATCCGAAGGATACGATCGGCTTGCCGTTGCTCGTCGGCAAAGACTTCGCCCGCCGTCAGCTCGTCGAAGAGCCGGTCGAGCAGACGCCGCCCCTTTTCCGTGGACGCGAGCTGTCGTAGCTGTTCGTCGGTTGCGGCTTGCGCAAAGCCTAGCGAGACGTCATCGCGGTCCGTGCTACCGAGCTCGTCGATTACGCGCTGCGCGTAATCGGCGTTGCCGTCTATGGCGTGCTTGAGGAGGTCGGCGCCGAGCGCATCCTCGTCGAGGTCTCCATACCACGTAGTCCGGGAATCGATTAGATCTTTCGGCGTTTTTTGCGGCACCGAAGGTTGATCGGCGACCGGAAGATCGGACGGCTTTTCCGGCAACTTCTCTAATTGCTGTTCCGGCGGCTTTTCTTCCGGCGGTTTCTGTTTTGGGATCTGCAGGGGCGGACGATGGCGCTGCGGCGGCGGCACGTCGATGCGACTTAAATGGATCGGATGCTCGCCGAGGTCTTCCGATTGGCGTTGATCGAACCATTTGACGTCGTATCCGCGTTTTTTCAACTCGGCGATGCCGAGCGGGTCGAGCAGCACCGTCGTACCACGCGCTCCCCTAACACCGATCGAGACCACTTTGGGATCGTCAAAGGCCGCTGCGGCAACCTCAAGATTCTTGGAATCCTCCGGCTGTTGATAGTGAAGGACGGTGATCCCGTCAATGCTCAGATCGTAGAGCCCGCTCTTCGCCTGGACCGTCGTGAACTGGTGCTGCGGCGGGGCTCCCTCGTCGCGCGCGATGCCTACACGCGCTTTTCCTCTAATGTCGACGTCGTGACCGCGATGCGTTACCTCGTGCGCCGTTTGCTTCGCGGCAGCCTCGAGCCGCTCGTCATTGCTCGGCTCATTGCGGCCGCCACGCCGTTGCTGGACGACGTGCGCGGCTTCGTGCGCGAGCAGCCTGCGATCGGCGTCGGGATGCTCGAGCGGCTGTTTGGAAACGATGTGTTCGCCCGTAGCGAAAGCGGAGGTACCCTCGCTCTCGGCTGCTTTGGGATCGTGATGAATGCGCACGCTGCCTAGATCTTCGCCAAAGCGCGCTTCGAGATCGGCGCGCACCGCCGGCTCGAGCGGGCGCCCGGGCGCAGCGAGCTTGGCCATCGCACGATTGCCGAGCGATCGTTGCAATCCCCGGAGCGGCGCCTCGTCGCGCCGTGCGAGCTTCGGAGCATCCGCGACGCGCAACTTTGGCAGCGCTGCAGACGTCTCGACCGCAGGGGGAACGTGAGTTGGCGGCTGCGCCATTGCTTTTACTTCGCGGTCGCCGCCCTCTTCGCAATTAGCGCACTGACGGCCGGGGTAAGGTTCGCCTTTGTCTTGAGCGACCGGTTTAGCGCGGCGACGTTCTTAAGCGCGATCGCCTTGAGTTCGGTCTCTTCCCGGACAGGATCGCTCTTCCCGATGTAGTCTTTCAACATCGTCATCTCGTCCTCTGCCGACGGTAGAGCCGCGCGAATCAACGAGAGCCTTACCAGTTTGTCGCCCGTAGCAATCAAAGGCCCAATCAGCTTCGATTTGTAGCTTGCGTAGCTTCTTCGGCACTCGGCGATCATCTCGGCCCAGCATTGGGTCGGATCGTCGAGCTGCTGGAGGAACTGCTGCAGCTTCGAATCGTTTTCGTCGTAGAGCCCGGCAGATTTCCAGGCACTGCGGATCATGTCTTTCTGATACATCGTACAACTCCCTAGCGTTAAACGAACTCGACGTCGAGCCGAGCAGCCGCATAGGCGCGATCGAGTGGAGTGACCGAAACGTGAACCGAACCGGCGGTTTCATTTGCCGACGTCAACGTCAATGACGCCCGCCCATCCTTGAGCTCGACAATGCCGCCGCGTGCCGAAAGCTTGCCTCGCGTCGTCGCAACCTTGACCTTCCCGGAAAGACCAACGTGGCGGCCTTGAGCGTCTACCGTCGAGATCTCGAGCTCGGTGGAATCCAGTCCGTCTCCGGCGAGCGCCGCCTTCTTTGCTTTTATCTGTAGTTTGGGTTTGGGCACCAGCTTGCGCGTGGCAGGATCCACCATCAGGTGTCGGCCCAGGGTGATTTCAGCAGCCTCGACAGGAATGTAGTCGAGGTTGTTCGGGTCCCGGTCGCTCAAACGTTCTACGATCGCCGGATCGGAACCGAATCTCGAACGAAGTTCCTCGAGCGGAAT
>DASXGO010000242.1:0-5508 GCA_036489055.1 Candidatus Cybelea sp.
GGTAGCCACTCCATAATCGGCAGTCGGCAGCGAGACCTCGACCAATTCCGCCCCGAGTCGCTCGAGGTCGGCGTAGGCTTGCCGGTAGATTTCGTCGAGCTGCGGGCCGAGCGCGTTGGTGTCGAACTCGCGGACGATTCCGACGCGTAAGCCCTTCAGATCTTCGCGCAGCCCCGTTGCAGTCGCTTCGAGCGGGCGATCGATCGACGTCGCGTCCATCGGATCGTAGCCGGCCATCGCGTCGTACGCGATCGCGGCGTCTTCAACCGTTCGCGTGAGTGGTCCGATTTGGTCGAGGCTCGAGGCAAAGGCAATCAAGCCATACCGCGACACGCGCCCGTACGTCGGCTTGAATGCGACGAGATTGCAAAAGGCGCCGGGCTCACGAATCGATCCGCCGGTATCGCTGCCCAAACCGATCGCGGCCTCGTACGCGGCGGCCGCGGCTGCGGAACCGCCGCTCGATCCGCCCGGGACGCGCGCCGGATCGTACGGGTTGCGGGTTACGCCGAGCGCCGAGTTTTCGCACGAACTTCCCATCGCGAACTCATCGCAGTTCGCTTTGCCGATCGCGATCGCTCCGGCATCCAACATGCGCGCGACCGCGGTAGCGGTATAGGGCGCGATCCAGCGCTCCAAAATTTTGCTCCCGCACGTCGTGCGCGTACCGTCCACGCACATGTTGTCCTTAACGGCGAGCGGAACGCCCGCGAGCGCGAGCTGCTCGCCGCCGCGAATTCGTTCGTCTACTCGGACGGCCGCGGCGCGTGCGAAATCAGCCAGGACGGTGAGATACGATCCGATCGTGCCGTCGACGCGATCCACGTGTGCCAGCGTCTCTTCGACGACCTCGGCGGCACTGACGCGGCCGGAACGGACGTCTGCCGCGATCTGCGCGGCACTCTTCTCGATGTGCTCTCGCTGCACGGTTTACTCCGCGATGATGCGTGGGACCCGGAAGAAGCCGCCCTGGCGCTGCGGCGCTTCGGCCAAGACGCGCTCGCGATCGAGGCATGGACGCGGCGTATCGTCACGCATGACGTTGCGCGACTCGACGACTTGGGCCGTTGCGGGCACGCTTGCGGTGTCGAGTTGCGAGAGTGCGTTGACGTGTTCGAGCAAGTCGTTTAGCTGACGGCCGAACGTTTCGACTTCCCGATCCGTTAACGCAAGCGCCGCGAGCTTCGCGACGTAGCGAATGTCAATGGTCTCCGAACCCAAGCTTTATCGATACTCCAATTCTGTAAACGTCTCAATGTGGCCGGTCTGCGGAAACATATCAAACGGCTGGACCGTGCCGAGCCGGTAGCCGTTGGCCACGAGGAACTTGGAATCCCGTGCCAATGTGGCGGGATCGCATGAAAGGTACCAGAGCGCCGGAACGCGAGCCTCGGCGATGGCGCGCAGCGTCCGCTCGTCGCAACCCTTGCGCGGCGGATCGAGAAAGAGCACGTCCGCGGCGCCGAGTGCGGCCTGGAAGGCGGGCGTACCGCAAAGCTTCTCGACGCTTCCCGTCGTGAAGCGAACAAAGGGTTCGAGACCGTTGCGCCGGGCGTTTGCCTGCGCCTCCTCGATTGCGCGGGCATTCTCCTCGATGCCGTCAACGCTCCATCCATGCTTTGCAAAAAAGAGCGTGAACGTTCCGACCCCGCAGTAGAGATCCACGATCCGGCGCACTTGCGCTAGCCGCGGCGCGAGATACTGGAAAATCTTTGCGACCATTGCGACGTTGACCTGAAAGAACGAACCGGCGGAAACGCGATAGCGTACCCCTCCGATTTCCTCTTCGATTTCGGCATCGCCGGCGAGTAACCGATGGCGCCGGCCCAGGATCGCGTTGGCGCTTGAAAGATCGAATGAGTTCGTGACGCCGGCGAGTCCGGGAACCTCGCGCATGAGAACCGGCGCGGCGCGGCGCGCATCGCTAGAGTCTTGCGCGCTCGTAATCGTCAGGACGCTCGTACCGGTTGCATTCGAACTGCGCGAAACGAGATGGCGTGCGTCACGCAGCATCGCCGCGACCGCGCCGCCGGTGCGAGCGGCATGGAGCGCGCGTACGTCGCCGTCGAGTTTTGCCGTCACGATCGGACACCCGTCAATCGGTACGACGGCGTGCGAGCGCTGCCGGTAGAACCCGAATCCCGGCGGATCCTGGGAGCCATCGACGACGAGCGACATTTTGTTCCGATAGTTTCGCGGATTCTCCATGCCGATCGTCGCGCGCACTTCGATGCCGGCATGGCCTCCGATTCGCTGCAACGCGGCAAGGACGGCATTGCGCTTCCAGTCCAGCTGCGCCGAATAGGCAAGGTGCTGCAGTTGACAGCCCCCGCACGCTCCGAAGACCGGGCAGAACGGTTTTGCGCGCGCCGGCGATTCCCGCAATATCGCAAGTGGTTCTGCTACGGCATAGCGTGCCTTCACCTCGGTAATCCGAACGCGCGCCGTCTCGCCGGGCAGCGGCCCGAAGCAAAAAACAACCAGACCGCCGCTCCGGCCGACGCCTTGGCCGTTGGCGAGGAGATCGGTAAACGCGAGCTCGAGTTCGGCGCCTTTGCGCAGCGCCGGGCTTGTACTAGGCGCTATGCCGCTGGTCGTCAAGCGCCTTGAGCAGCGAATTTGCTTCGTCGATCAGCTCTTGAATACGATGCGTCGTCGGATCCTCACGTCGCTGCGTCGCCGCCATTCGAAGCGCAAGGATCGCGAGCGTCGCTCCAAGCGCGGCGACGCCGACTCCGAGACCGATCCAAAAGAGCGTCCCCGCGAGCCGGCGGTCTTCGCGGCCATCGATACGCTCGGGGTCGAGTCGTTGGTCGGATTGCATGCATGTTTTCTTCGCGCTAGGGGGACGCCGTTCTTTCGCGGCGCCGCAACGAGGAGCGCGACCGGCAGCGCCGCAATAATGGGACCCCAGCCCGCGCGGTACTTGGAGAGGTGGTCGAGCGGTTGAAGGCACTCGCTTGGAAAGCGAGCAGAGGTGATAAGCCTCTCGAGGGTTCGAATCCCTCCCTCTCCGGATTCTCTTCCGAGCTAGTCGCGAAGAGGGCCCGGCGTTGGTTCCGCCTAGCTTCTCACCTCAGACTTTTTTCATAAGCCCGGCTTAGACTCTGCGGCATTGTCGCTTTCGAACCGCAAAAGGAGAACACTGTGCGTTTTTCGCATCCGCTTTTAATCGCCGCCGTTGCAGGCGTGGCGATCGCCGTCTCGGCCGGTGCAGCCATGGCGCAAAGTTACAACGACAACGCCATGAACATGGTTATTCCGGGATCGCGCAGTTACAGCGGCAACTGGCCGGTGACGATAAGCCGCTCACAACACAGCAACGGTACGGGCTGCCTAACGCTGACCCAAAATGGCAGCAACGGCGGGTCGGCGACGCTTGTCTTGGGCACCCAAAAGTTCACTTTCGGCACATTCCAAATCTTCAATCACGATCTTGTTGCGACGATCCAAGCCCAGGGATATGGCCAGAACGCCGGACTCGTGTTCATCGGAACGGCCCGACGCGGCAACATCGGCGCAGGGGTATTCGACGATGTTTACGGCGGTGAAGCGTTCGACGAGGGCGCGTTGGCATTCGGGATGAAGGGCGGTTGCTAAACGGCCACGTTAGGGCGCGAAATGCGCGAGCCAAAAATCAAAGCTGGCGCGGGCCTGAGCTTCGAGCATCGCGTCTCCGGCAACGACGTCGCGAGCCAGCTTGCGCGCCAGGATCGCACGCGGGCCGTAGTTTGCATCCATCACTAAGTCGGCGCGGTGCAAGGCGCTCATGACGTCGTCGGGGATCAATGCTTCTGGAGGGAGCGTACTGACGATGATTTCGGGCGGATTTTCAGCCGGCCATGGCTTGGCTTCAAACCGGCGCGTCGCTTCACGAACGCGCGCTGCGTCGCGTCCCCAACAGAACGAATAGGCATCGTTATCGTGCAGCTCTGCCAAAATCGCGCGTGCCGTCGCGCCGTAGCCGAGCACTCCGATGCGCTTGAGGGCGACCGGCTCGTCGAGGAGCGCTTCGATTGCCATGCGTGCACCGATGCCGTCGGTGTTGGCACCTACCGTTTGATTGCCGAAGAAAATCGTGTTCACCGCTTCGGCCCGGCGCGCTTCATCGGTAAGGTGGTCGCACGGCGCAAGCACTTCTTCTTTGAGCGGATACGTGACGTTGCAGCCTGCAAACCCATCGGTGCGAAGCCGGCGAATCGCAGCCGCGCCTTCTCCTCGCGGGATCCGTATCGCGATGTAGCTTCCGTCGATATCGTTCTCTTCGAGAAAATTGCGATGGAGGTTCGGGCTCGCGCTGTGCGCGACCGGATCGCCGATTAGCGCGAGCTTCATCGCCGGCCGCGCAACATCAGGCGTTCGAAAAAACGGAAGACGCGCGTGATCGCGAAGTCCTTGAGCTCGATCGGCTCGGTGAGAATCGTGTAATGTCCGCAGAGTTTACCGCCGAGCACGTCGGTGAAGAGCTGATCGCCGACGACGGCGATCTCGTGCCGGCGAAGCTGGAGAGAGCGCTTGGCGCGCAGGAAGCCGAACGGCAGCGGCTTGAGGGCGTTGGGGAAACACGCGACGTTGAGCTGTGCGGCCAACGTATTAACCCGCTCGGAGAAGTTATTGGAGACCATCGCGATGCGAAAGCCTCGCTCGTGTGCCCGAGCAACCCAATCGAGGTGTTCGCGGGCCAGCTCGGTCTCCCGGAATCCGAGCAAGGTGTTATCGAGGTCGATGATCAGCCCTCGAATGCCGGCGGCTTCGAGCTCTTCGTGGGCAACGTCGTGAAGCCGCGGCGCGAAGCGATCCGGTCCCAGCATGGCTCTGCCTTGTACCGGTTATCCCCGGTATCCTCGGGGCTTTCCACATACCCTCCACTTGCCTGCTCGGCGACCAGCTAATTCACGGGGAATCCACTGCGGGACCACAACCGGTGCACAAGGATTTCGGCGTGGACCCCAATATCTTGTGGTAATCGGTCGAATATGACACAATAGGTATCCTACCTGCGCTACAGAATCCCCCGAACACGAACGTGTGTTCGATAAAGCGAGGAGCTTGCCACAGATGAAGTTTGCGCGCACTTATTCCGCCCCGGGCGATCCCTACGCCGGCCTGACGTTTGAGCCTCGCACTTCCCGAATCGTAAATCCCGACGGCTCCGTCATTTTCGAGGCCAACGAGGTCATGGTGCCCTCGACCTGGAGTCAGGTCGCGGTCGACGTCTTGGCTCAAAAGTACTGTCGCAAGGCGGGGGTGCCGCGCGCCACGGTGCGCGTTGCGGAAGGCGACGTGCCCGAGTGGCTCCAGCGCTCGACGGTCGACGAAGCCGCGCTCGGCGCGATGTCGCGCGACGAGCAGTTCGGGCCGGAGCGCGACTCGCGCGAAGTCTTCAACCGGATGGCGGGCTGCTGGACGTATTGGGGCTGGAAGCACGGCTATTTCGATTCGGAAGACGACGCGCGGATTTACCACGACGAAATGTGTGCAATGCTCGCGCGCCAGATCGGCGCGCCA
>DASXGO010000289.1:0-1681 GCA_036489055.1 Candidatus Cybelea sp.
GAAGCGCATGTACGCGACGGCTTGCTCGCCGTTGAGGTGCTGCGGGCCTTCCTTTAGATGGATGTGCAGGTGGCCCCACGAGTCGTCGTAGTCCAGCGTCTGGTTTTTGCAGCCCGTCTTGTATTTCAGGCAGTCCGACGATTTGACGTCGATTTCGACGCCGCCGATCGCGTTGACGAATTCCTTCGTCGCGTCGATGCGCAAGATGACGTAGCGGTCGAACCCGGGAATCCCGAGGAACTGCGCGATGACGCTCTTGGCTTCGGTGACGCCGCCCTCGGACTGCGCCTGATTGATCTTCGCGCGCGAGCCGTTCGGCATCGTCGCGACCATGTCGCGCGGAATCGACAACTGATAGATGCGTTTGTTCGCAAAGTCGAGGTTGACGGCCCAAATCACGTCGCTGCGCGAGTTCGTCGAATACTCTTCGTCTTTGCTCGTATAATCGTAGTCGAGCCCTTCGACCAGCACGAGCAGGTTCGGCTTACCGAAGACCTGCTCAGGACTCGGCACGAACATCTGCGTGATCGCCACGACCGGGTTGCGGTGTTCGAAGAACGCGTAGGCGGTCAGCGCCGATCCCACGCCGAGGGCAACGAGACCGGCAACGATTGCCAGCGTGCGCGGCCAGCCGCGCATGCCGGCCGCCCGTTCGTGATCCGGCGGCGCGAGGTGTTTACCCAACCGTAAGTGGCTCCCGTGACGTCATTTGACCGAAAAAATCGAACGCGTCGTGACCGTGGAGCGTGACGGTAACGAACTCGCCGGGGCGCACCGCGCCCGATTCGTCAACGAAATATACGCCTCCGTCGACTCCCGGTGCTTCGCCCTGCGTGCGTCCAAACCAAGCTTGTGCCGCGCCCAGTCGCTCACGCTGCGCACTCGACCGGCGCAGCGGTCGGCGCTCTTCGGCCAGCACCTCGACGCGCGTCCCGACGCGTCGAGCGCGGGCGCGCTCGGAGGCGCGCCGTTGCGTCTCGCGCAGTCGAATCAGGCGCCGCCGGCGCTCGCGGGCATGCACCCGCACGCCGATGCCGGCAGCCGGCGTCCCTTCCTCGGCGCTATACTCGAAAAATCCCGCGCGATCGAGCTCCGCCCGCGAAATCCACTCGTCGAGATAGTCGACGTGCTCGGCGGTCTCACCCGGGAACCCGACGATGAACGTCGAGCGCATGGTAATCCCGGGAACCCGCGCGCGAAAGTCGGCAAGAATCTCCAAATACCGCTCGCCGTTTGCGGGCCGGAGCATCGCCCGCAACACGTCCGGATGTGCGTGCTGCAGCGGCATGTCCATGTATTTACAGACCTTTGGCAGATCGGCGATGGCCGTTACGAGCTCGCGATCGACCGTCGCTGGATATAGGTAGAGCAGACGAATCCATGCGATACCGTCGATCTCGTTGAGCCGCTCCAGCAATCGCGCCAACCCGCCGCGGCGCATGCCGCGATCGCGTCCCCACATCGACGTATCTTGCGCGATGAGGATCAGCTCTTTGGTGCCGGCATCGGCGAGTGCGCGCGCTTCCTTTAGAATCGATTCCTCGCTCCGGCTGCGAAACGCGCCGCGCAGTTTCGGAATAATGCAGAACGTGCACGGGTGGTCGCAGCCTTCGGCGATCTTGAGATATGCGGTGGCGCGCGGCGTCGTGATCAAACGAGGCAGAAAATCGTGCTCGGGTTC
>DASXGO010000312.1:0-7468 GCA_036489055.1 Candidatus Cybelea sp.
CCGCGAGAGCCAAGATCGCGAGCAGCATAGCAGCGCGAAACAGAAATTTCACTGCCGCCGTCCGATCGCAAACCAGTGCGCGGAGCCGTGCAACGGTTGCGTTGAATGTGCCCAGCGCCCGGCGATCGCATCGACGCCGACATCCTCCAGCGATTCGATTTGGAAATGCGGCGCGAGCATCGCAGCGACCCGATCCCGATCGAAGTAGGTGTGCGGCACATCGCGCTCGTCGCCTTCCAGCGGCGCGAACGTCCAATCGCCGAGCCGGCGTCCCCGACCGAAGCGGGAGTCACGCGACGAACCGAAGGTGGCGTAGAGAAATCCGCCGCTGCGCAGGCAGCCGGCGATCGCGCGCACGCGCGACGCAATTGCATCGTCGGTTCCGTGCAGCAACCCATGAGTCGAGATCGCGGCGTCGAACTGCTGGGGAACCTCGCGTAGCGGTTCAGTTGCTGCAGCGGCATCGTCGACGGCGACGACGGTGAAACCCGCTGCGCGCAGCGCGGAGGTGTTACGGCCGCTGCCGCACGCAAAGTCGAGAACCCGAACGCCGGGCCGGGCCTGCAGGCGTTCGATAAGGGCCGCAGCCAATGGATGAGGCGTAGTAACCACACCAACCGACTTCTAGAAAGGCCGAAAAATGCTTGGCGAAGGCGACCGGCTTCCCGACGTGACGCTGCTAGACGATCAGGGAGCCGAAGTTTCAACGATGAATCTGCTCGGAGCGCCGCTCGTGCTCTATTTTTATCCCAAAGACGATACGCCCGGTTGTACCAGCGAAGCCTCGCAGTTTCGCGATATGTATGGCGAATTCGAAAAGAAGAATGCCAGGATCGTCGGCGTCAGCCGCGATTCGGTCGAATCGCACCAGCGCTTCAAAAGTAAGTACTCGATTCCGTTCACGCTGCTCGCCGACACCGAATCGAAGCTTTACAAAGCACTCGGCGTGAACGCTCGCTCGACGTTTCTCATCGATGCGAGCGGCCGGATTCTCAAAGTCTGGCCGAAGGTCAACGTCAACGAGCACGCCGACGAGGTGCTTGCATCGCTTCTCTAAGATTGCAGGTCGTCGGATCGAGCCCGGCGATGCCTCGTCCGGGCGGCGCATCGAGTGCGTACCTCGTTCGATCCGACCAGGCGCTGATTCTCCTCGACGCGGGTACCGGGTCGTTTTCGAAGCTGGCCCTCGCCGCGGATTATAGGCGGCTCGGCGCGGTCGTGATCTCACACATGCACGCCGATCACTTTTTCGATCTCGTCCCGTTTCGATACGCGCTCAAGTACGGTCATCCGCCGGTCGAGCGGCGAGTGCCGTTGTGGCTTCCGCCGGGCGGCTGCGAACGGCTGCACGCGCTTCGCCGCGCCGTCTCGGTGGACGCCGCCGAGGATTTCTTCGACACCCTCTTCGAGGTTCGAGAATACGACCCGAGGGAGTTGCTGGTCGTCGGCGACGTGACGCTGCGATTTCAGAGAACCCGTCACTACGTTGAGGCGTACGCCGTCCGGGCGGAACGGCGCGGCGCGAGCATCACGTACTCTTCCGACACGGCGCCGTGCGATGCCCTCGTCGAGCTCGCTCGCGGCGCTTCGATCTTCTTGTGCGAGGCCGGCTTCGGCCTCGAGCCCGAAAAGGCGGCACAACCCGGTCACTGCACCGCCGAAGAGGCGGGCGAGATGGCGCAAAGGGCGTACGTTTCGCGCCTGGTTTTGACGCACTATCCTGCGGCGCTCGAACCGCAGGCGCTCGTGGATGCTGCAAAACGCCGATTCGCGGGCGAGGTGCTGGCCGCGAACGACGGCTTGACGCTCGAGGTCTAGTTCTCGGTTTTGGGATCGTCGGAGGGTAGCGAAAATTGAATGAGCGCACGCACCGGTGCGAGGCCCCGGCTAATGACGGCGTAGGGCGTTACTTTCAGGCCCAGTTCGCGTAAGCGCGATGCGGCCGCAAGCAGGTCGCGTCCATTCGTCACGACGTCCTCCAGCAGTAAGGCGTGTTGACCCGGCGCGTACGGGCCTTCTACGAATTCGTTCGCAAACGCGCCGTACGCCTTCGCTTTCTTGCGTACGGCGATCATCGGTATGCCGGACATTTGGGAAACCGCGGTCGCGACGACGACGCCGCCGAGCTCCGTTCCGGCGACGAGATCGGGATTGACGACCGCGATCACCGGAGCAAAGAGCCGCGCAATTCGCCGAAGCACCGTGGGATCCGCGAAGAGACGGAACTTGTCGATGTAATAATCGCTGCGCGCTCCTCCGGCGAGCACGTAGTCGCCGCGCGTCAACGCTCGTTCCGCAATGACCTTACGCAGCCACGTCAGCTCGCCTAGCCCTAGATGCTCCATCGCCACGCGTCCCACGATTCGACGACTGGGTTGGGGTCGAAACCGCGAAAGTCGACGCTGACCGGCTCCATCTGCCGTAGCCAGTAAACGAAGATGGCCGGGTTATCGCGCAGGAGCAGCTCCTGCGTGCGATAGTAGGCCGCGGTCCGCGTCGAACGATCGTACTGAGTAAGCGCAATGCGTTGCGCCGCCTGCATGTCGGGGTTGCAGTATCGCGAGTAATTGTAGCCGCTCGGCGGAAAGTTTTCGCAAGTGAATTGCGTGCTGTTGTCGGGGTCGATGCCGGCGTACCAGCCGCTCACCGTGATGTCGAATTTTCCGAGCTGGAGGATGCCGCCCATACCGGCAGGTGCAAATAGAACGTCGCCGGGATACGACTTGATCTCGGCACCGATGCCGACATCGCGGAGCATGGCTTGCACCTCGGTCGCTTCGCGGCGGCGCGTCGTGCTGGAGTTGTTGGTGACGATCACGAGCTCCAGCGGTTGACCGTTTTTGCGCATGATGCCGTTTGGGCCCGGGCCCCAGCCGGCTTCGCGTAAGAGTCTTCGCGCCGCAATCGGATCGTGAGGATAGGATCGAAGCGCCCGATTGTAGGCCCACATCCAGTCGGGGATGTCGGCGGTCGCCATAGTCTGAGTACCAAACGTGAGCGTTCGGATCAGCTCGTTCTTGTCGACGGCGTAGGCGATTGCGAGACGAACGCGTGGATCGGAAAGATTCGGCCGCGCGAGGTTGAGCTGGACGTATGAATACCCGTTGACGTTCACCCAAACGATCTGAACGTTGGGGACCGTTCGCAACGCCTCGTAGTTTTGGATCGAAGCCTGGAACATATAATCGATCGCGTGCGTTCTCAGGAGATTCACGGACGTATCTTCATCCGGAATGACCCGCACTTCGATCTTATTCAAGCGCGGGCGCCCCATGAAAAATGCATCGTTTCGCGCAAGAGTGATGTGATCGCCGTGGACCCATTCGATGAATTTGAAGGGCCCGTCGCTCACGGTCGGCGCGTTGTTGAAAGCAACCTGATTGATATCCGGGTAGCGCTCCAAAATATGGGCCGGCGCGATCATGTACGGCTGATCGCTTTCGGCGAAGAACGAGTCGACGAACGGCGCAAAACGCCGCTTCAAATGAACGACCACCGTGTTCGCGTTCGGCGTATCGATCCCGGCAACGTAGTCGTAGGCGTGGCGCGAGACGACGTTGTTGTTCGGATTCATGATCGCTTGCCACGACCACTTCACGTCGTGCGACGTAACTGAAACGCCATCGGTCCACTTCACGCCCCTGCGCAAGAAGTACGTAATGGTCAAACCGTCGGCGCTGATCCCGCGGTTGGCCAGCGTCGGCACCCGCGTCGCCAGCATCGGCAGCGGATTGCCCTTCGGGTCTGCGGTCAGCAGCGGTGCGAACATCAGCCGCTCGACGAAGACGTCGGTCGTGTTCGAGTTCAGCAGCGGATTGAGATTCTTTAGATCGCTCTGAATCGCGACCCGTAAGAAGCCTGCCTGAGTCCACGAATGGCGCTGGCCGCCCGGCCCATTGGAAACCCTCGTGCAACTCGCAATGACGAAAGCTGCGCTGAGAATTACAAGGCCGCAACGCCTGCCGCGACTCAGGCTACACCACGGCTTTCGGAGCCACGCGATTGCCGGGGACGGGATCGTAGCGCTCGTGGCGCCAGCTGTAGGTTCCGAGGCCTTGCGTGCCGGTGCGAAGCTCCGTGATGTAGCGCGAAAGCTCGACGGAAGGAACGTAGGCCTCGACGACGTCCAAACCGCTCTTCTCGGCGGGGTTCATGCCGAGTATCTGCCCACGTTTACCCGTCAGCTGCTGAATCACCGTCGAGGTGTACGCCGTCGGTACGACGACGCTGACGTACGAAATCGGCTCCAGCACGACGGGATTGCACTTGGGAAGCGCTTCGCGCACGCCCATGCCCGCTGCGGTCTTGAAGGATTGCTCGCTCGAGTCGACGTCGTGGTACTGGCCGTCGAAAAGAACGACGTGCAGATCGGTGACGGGATAGCCGCTGCTTCCGTGCAGCAGCGCTTCGCGTACGCCCTTCTCGACGGCCGGAATGAACTGCCGGGGAACGACGCCACCGACTATTTTGTCTTCGAACGAGACGCCGGCACCGCGTTGGCGCGGCTCGAATCGCAGCCACACGTCGCCGAATTGGCCATGCCCGCCGGTCTGGTGCTTGTAGCGTGAATGGATTTCCGTTCCCCCGGTGATCGTTTCCAGATAGGGAATCGTCGGCGCGGCGGTTTCGACCTCGACTTTGTATTTGCGCGCGAGCCGCTCGACCGCGATCGAAACGTGCTGCTCCCCCCTGCCGAGCAGAAGCAACTCGTGCGTCACGTCGGCGCGCTCGAGCCGCAGCGCGGGGTCTTCGTCGACGATTCGCGCCAGCATTTGCGAGATTTTGGCTTCGTCGATCCGCTCTTTGGGCTTGATTGCTACGGCGAAGACCGGCTCCGCAACGGGCACCCGGGGTAGGAGCACTTTGTGAGCGTTCGACGTCAACGTGTCGCCGGTCGAAACCGAATCGAGTCGCGCGAGCGCAACGATCGTTCCCGGTCCCGCTTCCGGAATAGCCTCTTGCTTTTTGCCCTGTAACCGGTAAAGCCCGCCGAGTCGAACCTTCTCGTCACGTTTGGTGATGTTCGCGAGCGTCGCGTCCGATTTGATGGTGCCCGAGAGCACGCGCGCGATGGAGAGTTTGCCGCTCTGGGGGTGGATCGAGGTTTTGATGATGCGTGCGATGACCGGGGCGCTCGGATCGGGTGAGATAGGCCGGCCCTCAGCATCGACGTGCGGCGCATCCGCGGGAGAAGGGAACCACTTTTCGATTGCGCGCACGAGCGCGGCGACTCCGGCGCCCGACGCGCCCGACGCAACCAAGACCGGAACAACCTGATCGTGCGCGCACTCGCTGCAAAGATCGCGCTCGACCTCATCGATCGGTGGCTCGACGCCTTCCAACAGCTCCTCCATAAGATGGTCGTCGAAATCGGCCATCGCTTCGAGCAGCTCGGCGCGGAATCGTCCAGCCTCGCCGTTGCGCTCGGCCGGAGCCGGCTCTTCCTTTTCGCCACCGGATTCGCCCGAGAACCGATAGGCCGTCATATGCGCGAGGTCAACGTAGCCTTCGAAGCGCTCGGCACTGCCGATCGGAAGCTGTTCTGCAACGACGTGACGCCCGTAGGCGCTCTGCAGTGCCGAAAGCGTCGCGGCAAAATCGGCACCCGGGCGGTCCATTTTGTTGATGACGAAGATGTGCGGCATCTTCGTCGATTCGAGATGGTCCACGAGCGCCTGAGTCTGCACGATACGGCCCGGATCGGCTTCGACGACGACGACGGCAGCATCGACGCCCGCCAACGCTTGCTTTGTCTCTTCAAAGAAGTCAATGAACCCCGGCGTGTCGACGATCGTGATGTCGATTCCGTCCGCGGCGGTATGCGCGAAGCCGACGGTCGTTGACTGCAGGTGTGCGGCGTCTTCGGGCTCGTGATCGGTGACCGTCGTTCCGTCCGCGATCGACCCGCGCCGGCCGATTGCACCGGTGTGCGCGAGAATCGCCTCGACGAGCGTCGTCTTTCCGGCGTGGTGCGGTCCGACGAAAGCGATATTCCTCAGGCGCTCAATTTCCGCCAATGCCTTGTCCCCTATCTGGAAGCGTGATGCTTAGCGGCGCTTCGCCGCGGATTTCTTCTTTTTGACGCTCTTCTTGACGCTCTTCTTGGCTGCGCTACGTTTCGGCTCGGGCAAGCGTCGCAGAGGCGCCTTCTTGGCTACCGTCTTCTTCACGATCTTTTTGCGAGCAGGTGCTTTCTTCGCCGGCGGCTTCTTTTTGCGAGCCGGGTTACGCGCCGGTGCACTTTTACGCACGCTTGCAGCCGGGCGCTTTGCAGCGGGCTTGGCCGCTCTCTTCTTTTTCTTCGGAGGGGCTGCGGCTTTGGCCATCCGGGACGCCTTCGCCTTGCTGGCCGACGTGGACGAGTCGGCACTTCGGCGCGAGGTGCTTGATGCGGCCGGGGGTGCTGCGGGCCGCTTCGACGTCCGCGTTGAATCGGCCGGACGTTTTTTCGGGCCGGTCTCGCGAGCCGTTCTCCCGCCGGAACGCCCGGCCGCGGCCGCTTCGATCTCTTCGGGAAGGCCTAACTCGGCGCGGCTAAAACCGGTGATGCTGCTCCCCGGGACGCTGGGCTGGCGGCGCGCTTGCGCCTGAGCTTCGAGGTGTTCGCGCGTTGCGCGCAGCGCGACGCGCGCGAGCCGGCCAGCGACGGGGAAGACCAGCTCGTTGACTCGGGCATCGTCCAGCAGCTTGATGATGAGATCGAAGGCGTTGCCCTGGTCCTTAGGGCTATGCGCGTCGGAGCCGATCGCGATTCCTACTCCGCGCGCCCTGGCCTTACGGATCAGCCGTGCGTTTGCGTCGAGATATTTTTTCTTGCGCTCATCGGGATGATCGCGGTAGAGGAACCGCGTGTTGATTTCGACCGCCAAGCCGCGACGGTGCGCGACGTCGAGCATGCGGTCTTCGTACTCTTCGAGCTTTTTCTGCGCCGGCCATCGGCCGAAGGTCGCCGGAACGTAAAAGTGACCGACGACGTGCGTCGGAAGTTTTTCGATATCGTCGAGGAGTTTGGGGATGTAGAGCTCCCAGAGCTTTTCGGCTCCGACGATCTCGTGGAGACTGCTGAACTCTTCGTTGTCAAAAGGCCACAGCCAATCGGCCCCTTTTTCCGGGTGGGTGATCGGGACAAAGTGTACCGAACGAATTATCCCGTCGGGCCGCATCGCGTCAACGATGTTCTGGGCGTCGGGGCGGGCCCGGGGATCGTTATCGATCTCCGCGCCGATCGAGAAGCGCATCCCCCGCCGAAGCCCTTCGGATACGACGGCAGCATGCGCGATATCAACGCCCGCCGTCTCGGCGGCACCCAGCAGATCCCCGGCCTGCGCTAACTTGAGCGCGCGGCGAACGGTATTGACCGCGCCGGGATCTTCGAACGTCAAGTAATTGGCATGGTCGGCGACCATCAAGAAGCGCGGGCTTTGGCGCCGGCACGCGTGGAAAAACCAAAGGAAGAGCATGCGCGCCG
>DASXGO010000334.1:0-3580 GCA_036489055.1 Candidatus Cybelea sp.
GCTCGGCGTTGTGGACTTCCACGACGAGCAGAGCATCGGCGCCGCCTATCGGATCGGATGGGAGGACGCGGCCCGCGGCTTTACGCCCTATGATTGGCAAACATTCGAACTGTAGTTATTTATACGCGGCCGCGGGGTAAGGAGCGACGCCGGTGACGAGCGCGCTCGCCGATAGCCCCGCCGTATAGCTGTACTGATACGCGTTTCCGGGATAGCCGTACACGTCGATCGATCCGTTGTCTGCATCGCCGCAGTACAGATTCGTTTGCTTGTGGTTGAGCTTGCACCAGATTGACGCGCCCTCGAGCTGTGTGGTGGTTGCCGAACCGGTGTAGGGCGGCGCGAAGACGTCGATCGTATAGTGGTACCAGTCGGCGATGATCAAGTTGTTGGACCGATCGAAGGTCGGAGCGCCGGGGAGTCCTAGTGCGATGCCGGAGAGCTGCGTTCCGGGCATTTTGCCGTGCGGAAACTCGATGACGATGCCGACGTTGCTCGTCGTTAAATTCGACACGAAGACGTTGCCGAGTTGGTCGGTGCCGATACCGAAGAGAACGTTGAACGACGGGTCGCTGAGCGTTCCGACCTGCTTGCCGCTACTCGAATTGTAAACTTCAACGGTCGGAGCGCCGCTGATGTTGTTCAAGTTGAGGATATAGACGTGGTTCTTGCCGCTAAAGCCGACATCGGCCGGTTCACCGGTCGTATCCGGAATCGTCAGTTTTGCGCTGCCGCAGTTGGGCGCATATTCGGTCGTCGTGTTTGCACGGCCATCCGGCACCCACAGGTTGCCATAGCGATCGATCGCGATGCCGTTGGTCGACGACGCGGTCTGGCAGTTCGCCGGCGGCTTGTCTTTTTTATCGTTCAGGGGGAACCAGAGCACCTCGGACGCGCCGAACTGCGCGACGGCGATGTGTCCCTTGGTTTTTGCGGCGCTGACCGGCGGCGCTTTCATCCATGCGGGGCGCGTGCGATTCGGTCGAAATCCTTCAGGCAGAACTGACCGCGCGCCGCCTACGGACATCGGACGATACGCCGTGGCGGAAGGCTGATAACTCGAGGAAGGCTGATAACCAGTGCAAGCGGCGGTTACTGCAAGCGCGATGCCGGCGCCGAGCGCAACTCCGGTAAACGGTCGAAAAAGCATAGTTGACGCTTCGCCGGAAGGGCGGCGATTCTAGCCGGAAAAGTCCCACGTTAGTCCCACAATTTGAACGAGGAGCAAGAAGAGCAAGCGATGCCCGTTAAGGATCTACGGCAGCGTGCGGCGGTGACGCTGCTGCACAACGTGCGCAATCGACGCATGCTTGCGCGCTTGCCTTTCGTTGCGTCGCAAGCGCCGGCGCGCCGAACGGAGTTCGTCGATCGCCTCCCCGAGATTGTGGCAGGCCTCGTAAACGAGCTCGGCGCCGAATCCGCCTCGCAGCGCCGTCGCTTTGCCGTCCTGCGCAAGAGCGATATCGAGCGCGAAGAGCACGCTGCCGTCGCGCGCGAGCTAGGGCTGTCGCGCAGTCAATTCTATCGCGATCTGCGCGCGGCGCGCGAATGCTTCGCCGACGCGCTCGAGTCGCGGCTGCGGGTGCCGCCGCCGCGGAATAACGATGCTCGATTCGTCGCGGTCGACGCGCTGCGCGACGGCGGCCGGTTCGAGCAAGCGGCGCGGATCGCGAAAGCGCTTGCGGGCGCCGCCAAAGATACGGCCACGGCGATGCGTGCGCTCTGCTTGTGCGCCGAACTGCAGACCGAGTGCGGACTGTTCGCAGCGGCGAAGAGCACCATGCAGCACGCGCGCTCGCTCATTCCAAACGTCGCCGGCGACGGGTCGTCCGCGCTTCTGGCCGCGAGCTGCGATCTCGTCGAGTTCGAGATTGCGCACTGCCAGGGAAAGCCGGCATCTGCGAAAGCGCGGCAATCGCTGATCGAACGCCTCCGGCGCGGTTACGAGTCGCACGATCCCGCGTATGCCGCGGCGTTGATCAAAGCGCTGATTGACGGCGCGTCGCTCCTTTTCGAGCGCGACGAAGCCGCATACGCACACGCGCTAATCGAAGAGGCGCAGTCGGTCGTTGCGCGCGAAGGTCTCGAAGGAACGCGGCTCGGCGTCGACGTTGCGATCCGAGCGTCGGGGATTCGTGCGCTCGCGCCCGACAACGTCGCGGCGGCGCTCGACGAAACCGCCGGTATCGTCGAAACCGGAACCTCCCACGGCGACGTGCGGACCTTGCGGCTCGGCATGCAAATGATGTCCGCGCATCTCTTGACGCTCGGCCGACTAGAGGAGGCGCGCCATTACGCGCTTGAGGCCTGGGCACTTATCGATCTCTTCGGCAGCCCGCTCGACCGGCTGATCGTTCTGTCGAACCTCGCTCGCATCGACATCCATCGGCGCGACGGGAATCAAGCCTTGGCATGGATTGCAATGGCACAGGCGCTGAATTGCAACGCATTTTCGATTACGCAGGCACTAACGATTTCGCGCGCCGAAGCGCTCGTGCTCGTCGGTAAGGCGGATTCGGCGGCAACGCTCGCACGATCGTCGAGCGCGCGCGTGCGCCGGTGGCCGCGCCTCTTGGGGCGGGCGAAGCTCGCCGAAGCGACCGCGTTGCACTCCTTGAACCGCTCGGCGGAAGCGCGCGTCAGCAGCGCCGAGGCGGTCGAGTTGTCGCGCGGCTGCGCCGGCCCGCTGCTGCACTTGCGCGCGCTCGACTTGAACGTGCGACTCACCGGTAACATCAGCGCACGCAACGCGCTGCGCGACTTGCAAGCCGCGCTCTGTCACCCTGAGCTTGTCGAAGGGCCGTATGCAAATTAGACCCGTCCGCCAGAGCGACAAGCCCACGTGGGCCGCCTTGCGCGCACGATTATGGCCGAGCGCGGACGCGATGCAACTCGCGTCGGAAGCCGCCGGCTTTCTCGAGGGCAACGCGATCCCCACGATCGCGGCCGTATTTCTCGCGGAAGAGGGAACCGCGGCGGTCGGATTTCTCGAGCTCGCACTGCGCTCGTTCTCCGACGGTTGCATTTCGATGCCCGTTCCACACGTCGAAGGCTGGTACGTCGAGCCGTCTGCACGCGGACGCGGGGTCGGCCGCGCGCTGATTGCGGCGGCGGAGGAGTGGGCGCGCACACATGGCTATAACGAATTGGCCTCCGACACCGAACCGTGGAACGAGGTCTCACTGACGGCGCACGCCCGGTGCGGATTTCAAGAGACGGAACGGCTCGTCAAATTGCGAAAGCTGCTGACGTGAGGTCCATCACTGCCGACCAGCTCAAGCGCCGGCTCGAAGGCGGCGCAACGCCGTTCATGCTGGACGTGCGCGAGCCTGAAGAGATGGCGGACGGCGTCGTTACCGGCTCCGTCAACATTCCGATGGACTACGTCGAGCAGCGTCTTCACGAACTCCCCACCGACCGCGAGATCGTCGTGATCTGCCACATGGGAATGCGCAGTGCGTACATTGCAAAACGGCTGAAAGCCTTAGGTTACGATCGCGTTACCAATCTCAGCGGCGGCGTCAATGCGTGGCTTAGCCAACCCCAAAGCAAGCGTTAGCTCGCCGCGTTCGAAAACAGC
>DASXGO010000355.1:0-17979 GCA_036489055.1 Candidatus Cybelea sp.
TCATCTCGGCGATGTTCTCCATCAAATCGGGACGATTGACGACGTACCAGTCTACCTTTTTTGCAAAGTTCGGCAGCTTTTGGCGGATCGTTCCGTCGTACGTCTCCACCGCGAAGAGCGGCGTCAACCCGACGATCGAACGAATCCGCAGTGGAATGATGCTGCCATTGACGTGCAGATAATCGTAGTAAAACCCGTCTTCGTCGTCCCAGAGCCCGCGGTCGTCCGCGCCGCCGATCTTGTTCATGGCATCCGCGATCAGCAGAAAATGCTCGAAGAACTTCGACGCGATGTCTTCGTACACGGGCATCGCTTGCGCGAGCTCGAGCGCAATGCCGAGCATATTGAGCGTGAACACGCCCATCCAACTGGTGCCGTCGGCTTGGTCGAGGCGGCCGCCTCCCGGCAGCGGAGCGCTGCGATCGAAGATTCCGATGTTGTCCAAACCGAGGAACCCGCCCTGAAAGACGTTGCGTCCGCCGACGTCCTTGCGATTGACCCACCAGGTGAAGTTGAGCAACAGCTTTTGAAAGACGCGCTCTAAGAAGAAGAGATCGCCCTTACCGGTCGCTTTCTTCTCAATACGGAAGACGCGATACGCCGCCCACGCCTGCACGGGCGGGTTGACGTCGCCGAAGGCCCATTCGTAGGCGGGAATCTGACCGTTGGGATGCATGTAATACTCGCGGGTCAGCAACGACAGCTGTATCTTCGCAAACTCGGGGTCGATCATTGCGAACGTGACGCAGTGAAAGGCGAGATCCCATGCAGCAAACCACGGATACTCCCATGTATCGGGCATAGCGAGTACGTCGTCGCTATAGAAATGATCCCATTCACTGTTGCGACCGTGCAGGCGCTCGGGCGGCGGGGGCGGCTGCAGCGGGTCGCCGCGTAGCCAATCGTGGACGATGTAGCTATAAAACTGCTTGCTCCACAGCAAGCCTGCAAATGCTTGGCGCTGCACGAGCCGCTCGTCGTCGCTAACCGGAAACGTATTGAGCTCGCGATAGAACTCGTCGGCCTCAGCGATGCGATGCTGGAAGACCTTGTCAAAGCCGTCAAAGGGCGCGCTCAAGCTGCGATTCGAAAGCCGCAACCGCACCACCGCAGCCTCTCCCGGTTTGATGTCGAGCGCGTAACGCGCCGCTGCTTTCGTTCCGCACTGCGCCGGGTTAATGCCGTCGCAGTCGGCGCTCACGACGCAATCGTTGATGCCGTCTTTAACATACGGCGACGGATTTGCAACGTTGAAAAGCCGCTCGTAGTTGGTTTCGTTTTCGGTGAAAAGCAGCTCGTCGGCGTCTTGGCAGTAGAAGCGATATGTTCCGAGCCGGTCGTGGGTCGCGCGCACGACCTTGGCGGCGTGCTCCGAGGGCTCTTCCTGGAGCATCGGCTTTGCGACGCCGGCTCTCCACGACCACACGTTGCGAAACCAGATCGAGGGCAGCAGCGTGAGCGGCGCTCGCTCCGGCCCGCGATTCGTCACCGTGATGCGCATTAAAATATCGTCGTAGCCGGCCTTGGCATACTCGACCACGATGTCGAAGAAGCGGTCGTCGTCGAAGATGCCGGTGTCGAACAGTTCGTATTCAGGATCGAGCCGCGTGCGCCGCCGGTTCTCCGCGACGAGTTGCGCGTACGGATACTCGCGCTGACCGTAGCGATAGAGCATCTTCATGTAAGCGTGCGACGGAAGCGCGTCGAGAAAGAAGTAGTACTCCTTGACGTCCTCGCCGTGATTGCCTTCATTTCCGGTTAGTCCGAACAGGCGTTCTTTGATGATTCGATCCTGGCCGTTCCAAAACGCCGCCGCAACGCAGAGCTGCTGATAGCGATCGCATACGCCGGCGATTCCGTCTTCACCCCAGCGGTATGCGCGCGAACGCGCATGGTCGTGAGGAAGATACTCCCACGCCGTGCCGTACGGGCTGTAATCTTCGCGCACGGTGCCCCATTGACGTTCGCTCAAATACGGGCCCCAACGATGCCAGAGCGCCTTGTCGCTTCCGCGCTCCAGCCGCTTTCGCTCAGCGCTCACGAGTGCTCATGCAAGCATAGCTGTTCGGTTTCTTGCGCGTGCACCTCCCCATTGGCAGGTACCTGCGCGATGGCGTATGATGGGCGCCTAGAGGAGGTTTGCGATGAAGTGGTTCTTTGAGCCCGGGCATAGCGCAGCGGAGTTTCGGGCGCGGCACATGATGGTGACGTGGGTGCGCGGTTCGTTCAAGAACGTCGAGGGCCGCCTCGACTTCGACCCCGGCGATCCCCGCAAACTCGCCGTGGAAGCGCGCATCAACGCGTCGCTCTGTTGGTCCGGAGTTGACGCCCGCGACACCCACCTCCGCAGCGAAGACTTTCTCTACTGTGAAAAATATCCCGAGATCCGCTTTACGAGCACCGGCGCCGAGGAAGTCGGTCCGTTCGACTATCGCGTCGCCGGCAACCTGACGATTCGCGGCGTCACCAAGCCCGTCACGCTCGCCGTACGCTACCTCGGCACGTGGGAGACGCCGTGGTGGGAAGACGGTGTCGACAAAGGGCCGAGGACGCGCGCCGGGTTCACGGCACACACCACGATCGAGCGCTATGACTTCGGAGTGAATTGGAACGACCAGATGTCGAACGGCGGCGTGGTCGTCAGCCCGCGCGTCGACATCGTCCTCGACGTGGAGGCGATCAAGGAGTCGTAATCACATCCCGGAACCGCCGGATCGAGTCGGCAATCTCCTGCGGCCGATCCAAGATCGCGTAATGCCCGCACTCCGGCAGCACAACGAACCGCGCGTTGGGAAGCAGCGCCGCCACTTTGCGCTCGTAAACGTCGGGAACGTCGTGCTGCGGCGCGACGACGAGGGCGGGCGCGGCTATGCTGCGCGTCGCTTCGGCGAAATCGGCGTGCGCCCACGATTCGAACGATTCCAGCGACGCGACGCGATCGGCCCGCGCCGCAGCTGCACAAACGCGGTCCAGCATCGCTGCATCCGGCGTGCCGGCGAACGTTCGCGCAAGCCACGCCCGCGCCGCACCCGCATCACCCGCCGTCGAACGTAAGTAGGCTTCGCCTTTCGCCGAGTAGCCGCCGCCGCTCGCCGGCACCGGCGAGATTAAAACGAGCCCGCGCGTCAACTCCGGCGCGTCGAGCGCAAATCGCAACGCTATCGTACCGCCCATTGAATGCCCGACGACGATCGCCGGCCCGACGCGCAAAGAGTCCACGAGCTCGCGCAAGTCAGCGGCGAAACGTTCCAATGCATACGGTCCGGATGCATTCCGCGACGCTCCACCGCCGCGGAGATCCACCGCAACCGTGCGAACGTCAGCGCCGAGCGCCTCGATGACCTCGCGCCAGACCGAACGATCGGCTTGCCAGCCGTGAACGAGGAGCACCGTCGGCAGCCCTGCACCACTCTCCTCGTACGCCAGCTCCGCTCCGTCAGTCGTGCAAAACGTTTTCATGAATCAATCTCTGATTCAACGGCCCGAACTTCCTTTCAGACTTTTTTCACGCCGCCGCCCTAACGTGATGGCATGCGGCGTCTGTTTCAAAGCCCAGCCCTCGCAGCGGCCGCAACGATCGCAGGCTGCGAGACCGGCCAGAGCGCGGGTCTCTCCTCGGTGCCTGCAGGCGCCGCATCTTGGTAACCCCCCGACGCTTGTTCTGGGACGACTTGCTGGCGCAAGCGCTAAAAAAACGCCGCGCGCGCCGCACGGGTTTGCGGCGCCGCGTCAATATGACGGATGATCCTGGCAGCGCTCGACTGCGGGATCGTCGCTAGGAAATATCGTGAAGACCGTCCCGCGCGGAACGACGATGTTCTTACCCTTGCGAAAATAGTTGAAGATCCCGATCGCAGCGCCGACACCCAGCAAAGGTATCGCGCCGAGATAGCCCGGGATGCCATTGCTCGATCCCGAGCGATCGAGCGGATCGCCGGTGACGTTATGGTTGAGAACGACGCCGAGATGCTTCCCTTCCGGCAGCACCAAATAGCGGGGCTCGAGCACCAGCACGCCCGGATGCGCGTCGCGCCCGGCCGGCGATGCGACGGTCACGACGCCGAAGCCCATGGTGCGCGCCGGAATGACGACCCTGGCGCCGGCCGTCACTGCATTCACGGTTTGGAAGCGGAAGAAATCGCCCGGACGTGCGTCCGACGAATCGACGCCCTCCATCATCTCCGCGGCGACGACGGTGCACGGGTCGAGCGCGGGGGCCGGCGGCGTCCGCGCGCCGCCAAACGATGCTATGACCGCGAGCGCGATCGTGCGCAGCAGCGGTATGGAGATCACGACCGCGGCGTAAGGTGCAGCTGCGCCGACGCATAATCGAGCTGCACGACGAACTGCTGTAAAAATGCGGCGCCGACGTGGCCGAACGCGGTCGCGGCGAGGCTCTGCGTCGTTCCGATGCGCTGTGGTCCGGTCCGATAGTCGCCGATCCGCACCTGCGGGATCTCGCCGATCAACTCGACGCTGCTGCCGCCGATCCCGCTGACGGATCGACGCTGCGTCACGCTAAACAGCCCCGGATGCTTGCCATAGAAGTCGTAGGTGAGATTAATGTTCGACTCGTCGCCCGTATCCACTGCTAGTGAGGTTTGCACCGGGCCTAGGCCGACGTCGATCACCGGGATGAAATTTTCAAAAGAAACGGGCACGGTAATCCGGCTCTTTGCGATCGGTACGCCGAAGCGTATCGCATGCGCGGCGGCGTCGAACTCAACGCTGGTTGCGGCGAGCACGTCGGCACCGAGTACCACGTCGTACCCGTAGCGCCGCAGGTCGGTGAGCACGGCGTAATAGGCCCCCGGATACGTCGCGTTGCCGATGCGGAGCGGACCGGCGCGCACGACTTGCGTTTGATAACCGCCGAGGCCGCGTATTTGATAGGTTCCCACGACCGGAGCGCCCAGTTGGCTCGCGAGTTCCGAACTCATCGAAATCCCGGAGTTCCCCGAATCGACCAGGCAGCGCACGGCGATTCCACCAACGCTGCAATCCACGATCGGCGTGACCGCGTTCGGATCCGTCGGTACGGTCTGGGGCGTCCCGCGCAACGCGGCGGCCATCCCGCGCGGAGGCTCATATGGCGACGAGACGGGCGTACGATCGTCGTATCGCTCGAAGAGCTCACCGTCGTGCAGGACCGTGAACGGCAAGTTAAACGGGCCGATGCGACGGTAATCGCGATACTCGAACGTTTCGCGGCCGCCGACTTCGCGCGCGACTCGGACGAGCGAGGTGTCGGGATCGACGTAGAGCCGCAGCGGGACCGCGTTGACCGCTCCGACGACGAGCGTGTGGTAGCGTCTGCCGCCGTAGCTTGCGTCGCCGGAGGCGCCGATGCGGCCGCCCTGCGCCAAAAACGACGGCGCGAGAAATTGAAGGGACGCAACCAAGCGAAGCGCGCGAAGGAACGGTTCGGGCTGCAGCGTCTCCGGAAGCGCGGTGCCGTTCATGTTCACCGAATAGAGATGCGTGCCGTCGAAATAGGTGCCGCTGCACAGCTCCCCGGTGCAATGCCGCACGGTGATGCGCAGCCCCTCGCTGTCGGTCGAAACGACATTCTGCTCGCGTCCGAGCGTCAAGCGCGAAACCGAAATGAAGCGCGTTCGCCAGACGGGTCCCGCGGCGGCATTCATCCGTTGGAGCAATCCCGTCAAGGGGTCGTTGCGGTTCGCTCCCAGGGTGCTCAACGCAAGCGCGAAGAGCAAAGCGGTACGCGCGGCGAACCCCATGGCCGATGGATTTCGAGTTACTCGACGGCTATCTTCTCGACGGGACGCCGTCCAAGTCGGAAATCGTTTTGAAGTTACTTGAAATTCGGCCGTCCGCGGAGGTGGCCGGCCCCTTTTACGAGGGGATGGAGCGCTTGGGCGCGCGGACGCCCGACCTTGCGCTGATCGCCCTTCGCTTAGTGCTTGCCGGGAAGAAAGCCGACGACGCAACCGTTGCAGGGCTGCGCGACGTCGTCGAGCGTGCGCGTCCGGGTGATGCGGCGGCGCGCGACGAGTATCGTACTTCGATTAAGGCGCACTAGTTGCTCTCGACCTCCGGGCTCTGCTTTCGCTACGCCAACGCCGCGCGGCCGGCGTTGGACCGCGTCTCGCTCGAGATCCCGAACGCGACGACGCTCGCGGTCGTCGGGCCGTCCGGCGCCGGCAAGACGACGCTTTTGCGTGTGATCGCGGGACTGCTGCGCGCGCAGAGCGGCGACGTGCGCCTCGACGACGAATCGATTGCCGATCGCCCGCCGCAAGGCCGCCGCATCGCGCTGGTCGCGCAAGACGATGCGCTCTTCGCCCACATGAGCGTCTTCGAGAATCTCCGCTTCGCGCTGCGCAGACGCGATACGAGCGATGCGCGCATTCGTACCGTCGCCGAGACGCTGCACGTGCAATCGAAGTTGGGTCGCCGGCCGCGTCAACTCTCCGGCGGCGAGCGGCAACGCGCGTCGATCGCGCGCGCGCTGCTCTCCGATCCTGCCGCGCTGCTGCTCGACGAGCCGCTCGCGCACGTCGATCCGTCGTTGCGCCGTTCGGTTCGCGATGCCGTCATCGGCGTTGCGCAAAGCTTCGCCGGTCCGATTCTCTACGTGACGCACGATCATGTCGAAGCGATGAGCATCGGCGACCGCCTCGCGGTCCTCGTGGATGGGCGTGTCGAAGACGCCGGCGAGCCGCAACGCGTCTTCGATGCGCCGCGGACGCTCGGCGTGGCGCGATTTTTGGGCGAACGTCCGATGAATCTCTTCGAGCAGGACGGTACCGTGGTCGGCATTCGTCCCGAGCGAATCGCAGTTTTGGAGAATGGCGGCCTTGCGGGCCGCGTTATGCGGCGCGAGAGCGCCGGCGCCGACGCCTATTTGGAAGTCGAAACGACTCGCGGCCGTCTCACCGTCCGCGTGCCCGCGGCCAGCGGGCTGCATGCCGGAGATGGCGTTGCGCTCGATCTGCCGGCCGACGCGCTGCGCCGCTTCGACCGAACGACCGGTTTGGCATTGACGTGAACGGCATCGGCGAATTGGCACGCGGCGTCGTAATGCTCGGCATCAAAGGCGCGGCGTTCGACGAAACGCTGCCCCTTTTCGGCGGGTACCTGCTCTTCGGGGGCGACGATGTTACGCTGCAAGCGATTCGCGCGCTCACCGACGCGCTTCGCGAGCGCTCCGTCGAACTGCCGCCGCTGATTGCCATCGATCAGGAGGGCGGACCGGTCGCACGGCTGCGCCGCGGCGTCGAGCCGATGCCGTCCATGATGGCGCTCGGTGCCGCCGGCGATCTCGATTTAGCGCGGCGCGCCGGCGAGCAAACCGCCTTCGATTTGCGGCGCGCGGGATGCATGCTCGATTTTGCGCCGGTCCTCGACCTTGCGCTCGAACCCGAGAACTGCGTTATCGGCACGCGATCGTTCGGCGCCGATCCGCAGCAGGTGGCATCGCTGGGCGCAGCGTTCGGCGACGGTCTCGCGCGCGGCGGTGTCTCTCCCTGTTACAAACATTTTCCGGGGCACGGATCGACCGCGACCGATTCGCACGAAGCGCTGCCGTTCGTTTCCATTGATGAAGCGACGCTGCGCGCGCGCGAGCTCGCCCCATTTGCGCGGATCGCACGCGATGCTGCCGCGATCATGACCGCGCACGTGGTCGTGCGCGCGTTCGACTCCGAGCGTCCGGCAACGACCTCCACGCGTGTTCTCTCGGGTCTGCTGCGCGACGAACTCGCTTTCGAGGGCGTGCTAGTCACCGACTGCCTCCAGATGCAAGCGATTGCGGCGCATGACTCAGTCGCAAGCGCCGTTGAAGCCTTAGCCGCCGGTGCCGATCTGTTGCTCTTCAGTCACGATGTCGACGTGGCAGTTGCCGCCGCGGATGCGATCGAAGCGGCCGTCGATGCCGGTCGCATTCCGTTCGTGCGCCTTCAAGACGCGCATCGGCGGGTTGCCAACCTGCGTGCGGGCGCGCTTCCACCGTTGCCGCTCGACGCCTTTCCGCCGCATCCCGGCGTCGGGCGCGAGATCGCACGGCGCGCGATCACGGTGATTCGGGGCGTGCCGCACGCCGATCCACTCGCGTCGGTCGCCGTTTCGTTCGGCGGCAGCGCATCGGAGCTGCAGCGCGAGACAGCCGTGCTCAAAGAGTTGATCGCGCCGCTCGACCCGTCCGATGCGGACGTTGCAGGACTGCTCGAAGCGCTCGCGCAGGGCGAACGCCGCCCGCTGCTGCTCGCGCGCCGCGCGCATCTCCATCCTTCGCAAGCCGCCGCAATCGTGCAAATTCTCGACCGCTATCCCGATGCGCTCGTGGTTTCGCTGCGCGAGCCGTTCGACGTGCCGCTCTTCGCAGCGGCACGTCATTTGTTCGCTACCTATGGCGACGACGAAGCGGCGATCGGCGGCCTCGCAGACGTCCTTTTCGGCTCCTGCCTCCCCTCAGGGCAGTTACCCGTATCGCTCTCCCCGTGCCGCCCCGGGCGTGTCGAAGGGTGACGCGCATCGATACGTTGCTCACCAAGAACCTCGGCAAGGAGTATACCGCCGCGGTTGCGCGCATCGAACGTAGCGGCCGTGTCGTCTTCGAACGAGCGTACGGCACGACCCGCGCCGACGCGGCGGTGCGGCCGGTTTACGTTGACACGCTCTTCGATCTCGCGTCGCTCACCAAACTCTTCGTCGCAACCTTGGCGCTGCGACTCGTCGCCGAAGCGAAGCTCGCGCTCGACGAACCGTTGACGAGCGTAGTGCCCGAGTGGCGGTCCGATCGGCATCGTAAGATCACGCTGCGCGCGCTCTTGGCGCATACCTCGGGCATGAACTCCGGCGCGGATTACCGCGCGATCCTGGATGAGAACGTCGAGGCCTTCGCACTGAACTCCCCGATGCTCGCGGCTCCCGGCGAGCGCGTGATTTACAGCGATCTCGGCTTTATCGCGTTGGGCGCGATCGCGCAACGCGTCACCGGCGTTTCGCTTGCCGCATTGGCTTCGCAGTGCTTCTCGCCCTCGCTGCGTTTTCGGCCCCGCGCGGAACTGCGACTGAGGATCCCGGCAACGGAAGACGATGGCTGGCGCGGGCGCGTGCAGGGCGTCGTACACGACGAAAAAGCCTACCTGATGGGCGGCATCGCCGGACATGCCGGTCTCTTCGGCACCGCAGCCGACGTTGCGCGGCTCACCGAATGCTACCTGGGAACGTTCCATCGCCGTGCGTGCGCGACGCTTCCCCAAGCGCTCCTTCGCGAAGCAGTCATGGAGCAGGCCGACGATCCGATATTGCGGCGCGGGCTCGGCTGGGCACTCAAAACGAGCGATGAAAACTCCTGCGGGCGCTTCATGGATCGCTCGTCTTTCGGACACACGGGCTTCGTCGGTACTTCCGTTTGGGCCGATCCCGTGCGCGACGTGCAAGGCGTGCTGCTGACCAACGCCGTCTACTTCGGGCGCGGCGACATCCGCGATTTCCGTGCCGGGTTTTACGAAGCCATGATGGACGAATGCTCGCAGTCGGGCTGATGAGCGGAACGTCGCTCGACGGCATCGATGCGGCACTCGTCGAAGTCCTCCCACGCGGCGCCGGTTATGCAGTCGATTTACGGCGTTTTGAGAGCGTTCCGTTCGAAGCCGGCCTGCGCGACGAGCTGCTTGCGAGTTTACCGCCAAACGCAGGCAGCGTCGAGCGTCTTGCTCGCCTCCACAAAGTTCTCGGCTCAGCCTATGCACGTGCCGCACGAAGCGTCGCCGAACCAGCACCCGCCTTTGTCGCGTCGCACGGCCAGACCGTCTGGCACGACGGTGCCGCCGGCATCACGCTGCAAATCGGCGACGCCTTCGCGATTCGCGAAGCGTTGCGCGCGACGGTCTGCTACGATTTCCGCAGCGCCGATACGGCCGCCGGCGGACACGGCGCTCCGCTCGTCGCTCGCGTCGATGCATTGCTCTTGCGTGACGATCGGGAGGACCGTGTCGCGCTCAATCTCGGCGGAATTGCCAACGTCACGCTGCTCCGTGCGGGCGCGCCGGCCGAAGAAGCGCTCGCGTTTGACACCGGCCCTGCAAACATGTTGCTCGACCGTTTCGTCGCCGAGCGCACGCAGAACGCAGCGACGTTCGATCGCGACGGGGCGCTGGCCGCAACCGGTCAAGTCGACAACGCGTTGCTCGCAGCGATGCTGCGCGACGAATTCTTCGCCGCCTCGCCGCCCAAAACGACCGGACGCGAACGGTTCGGTGCCCAATTCCTCGCACGCCACGCCGGCGAGCTCGCGCGCTTGAGCAGCGAGGACGGCGCCGCGACGCTGACGGAGCTTACTGCCGCGTCGATCGCGCAGAGCGTTGCGCGCGCGGGCTTTTCCCGCGCGCACGTCTTTGTCAGCGGGGGTGGTTCGCACAACCGCACGTTGCTGGCGCGCTTGGCTGCACGGCTGGACGGAGCGCGCGTCGAAACGTCGGACGCGATGGGAATTCCGGTCGATGCCAAAGAGGCAATTGCGTTTGCGGTGCTCGGATACGAAACGCTGCGCGGACGCGCAGGCAACGTTCCGGCAGCAACCGGCGCGGCGCACGCAACGGTACTCGGCGCGATTGCGCCTTTTGACCTGCCGGCGCTGCTCGCCGCGATTGCCGCCGAGTGTGCCGCGCAATGACGATCCCACCAACCGAAGCGCGCAACGCGAAGGGCGCCGGGCTGGATCTATTGAGCGCGCCCGCGCTCGTCGAGCTGCTCATTGCCGAACAACGCAACGCCGTCGATGCTGCACTCGAAGCGACGGATGCCATCGCGCGCGCGGTCGATGCTATCGCGGAACGCCTTTCGAGCGGCGGGACGCTGCATTACGTCGGTGCCGGAAGCAGCGGACGGATCGCAGTGCTCGATGCCGCCGAGATGCCGCCGACGTTCGGCACGCCGCACGAGCTCGTGCGCGCGCACCTTGCGGGCGGAGCGGCGGCGCTCGAGCACGCCGTTGAAGGCGCCGAAGACGACGCCGCAGCCGGCGACGCGACGATGCACGCCAACGTGCGGGGCGTTGACGCCGTGATCGGCATCTCCGCGAGCGGTAGCGCGGCTTTCGTCGTCGGCGCCATCGAGCGCGCGCGTAGTCTTGGCGCGTATACCGCCGGCCTGACCAGCGTCGCGCGCTCGCCGCTGGCGCTCTCGGCGGAGAACCCCATCGTCGTGCCGACCGGCCCGGAGTTGCTCACCGGGTCGACACGCCTTAAGGCCGGTACCGCCCAGAAGATCGTGCTCAACGCGATCTCCACGGCGGTCATGGTACGCCTCGGAAAGGTTTACGACAATTTGATGGTCGACGTCGTTGCGAGCAATCAAAAACTGCGGGCGCGCGCGTTGCGCCTCGTGCAAGAAATCGCCGGGGTAGACGAACGCCGCGCGCGCGGCTTGCTCGAGCTAGCCGGCGGTCGGGTCAAGCTCGCAGTCGTAATGGAGCGCAACGAACTCGATGCCGCCGGTGCGCAGGCATTGCTCGACCGGCACGGCGGAGCGCTGCGGGCGCTGGTCTGATGCACGTGTTCGCAATCCTCTTTGCGGCGATCGCCTTCGTGCCGATCGACGACCGCCCGGTCACGGCACAGCTGCCCGTCATGGTCGGACGGATTGCGGGTGTGAGCGTCGCCGAGCCGCCGCGTCCACTCTTGGGACGTTTCTTACAGGCGGGAAAGTCGGATGCGTTGATTGCGTGGCTCAACGGTCAGGCGGCAGAGCCGCAAACGGGCGCGTTCGTCGTCTCGACCGATATGCTGGCATACGGCGGCCTTACGGCGTCGCGAATCCCGGGTGCGACGTACGCCGATGCCGAGTTCCGTTTGCGCGAACTTTCGCATTTGCGCCAACGGCGGCGTTCGGCGTGGATCGGCGCGTTCGGAACGATCATGCGCCTCGCACCGACGGGCATTCCGGCCGGCACGCCGTTCTTCGCGCCCTATCCGACGTGGCTCTATCTTCAGGAATACGCGAATCTTCACGATCCGCTCTTGCCAAAAGAAACGGCGCGGGCCGCGCAGCTCCAAGAACTCATCGGCGCTCCGACGCTCGATGCGTATCTCGCAACGCGCGCACGTAATCTCGCCGTCGACCGGCTCCTCCTGAAGATGACGGCCGCAGGCACCATCGATCGGCTCGTGCTCGGACAGGACGATGCAGGCCCGGTCGGGCTGCACGTTCCCGACGTGCGATTGCTTCAAGCCGAACTGGCGGCGCAAGCCTTACAGGATCGCGCCTCGATCGAACCCGGCGCCGATGAGCTCGGCATCGCGCTGGTCGCACATGCGCTCGCGCGCCAAGCCCACTGGACGCCGCGCCTCGCGGTCCACTACTCCACACCGCAAGGCGCACTTTATCAAGATCCAATCGAGTTCGCGCCGATCTCGACGGCGATCGACGCTCTGATTCGCGTCTGCGGCGGCGTGCACGACGACGACCGGCCCGACATCGCGCTCTACGTGCGCGTTCCGCAAACGTCGCCCGCGCAAGACGACGCGTTCGTCGCCGCCATGACGGCCGATCTCACCGCGGGACGTTCCATCGCCTTGGCTGATCTCTCTTACCTGCACTCGTTTTCGGAGCAAGCTGCCTTCGCGCGGAGGATTCTCGCCTCGGGGCTCGCGGCGCAGCTCGACGCCTATTCCTCGTGGAACACCAACGCCAACACCGTCGGCACTGCGCTCGCCGAAGCGATCGCTGCCGGTGCGGGACGGCGCACCAATACGTACGATGCGCTCGCGCACCGCGCGTTCACGTTCGTGATGTTTCTCGACGACTACGCGTTCCACGACGAGGTGCGCCCCGATCTCAACGCCACGCTCGCGGCGCAGGGGATCGTAGACCATTCGCTGCTCTCACCGGAGGTCGCGGCACTGATGACGCAACGCGACCGCGCGTTACTTTGGACGTATGCGGAGCAAATTCTCGCGCAACTGGACCCCGGCTATCATATCGCTGCGATGTCGATCGGCTTGCCGTGGAGCCGCACGTTCGAAACGTCGATCGAGGTCGGCCTGGCCCCGAATTTATAAGGACCGTGTCACTTGCTGCGTCGGACGCAGGGTGACACGGTCCGTGTTTTATCTACGTATTTTGTTTTATTGTTTCGAGACCGGATTGTACGTGACGCCCTCGATCTTGCCGCTCACGCTGAGACCATTGTTGAAACTATACCAATATGTCAACGAGGTCGGGCTGTAGAAATAGACGTCGGCTTGGCCAAGGCCTTGATCGCCGGCGAGGAACGCCATCGATTGGCCGTTCACCGCGCCGGAGACCGTGAGGCCTTGAAGCGGGAAGGGGCCACCGACGAGCGTGCAGGCCGGATTGCAGCCGGAGTAGACAAACAGCTGGCTCGTGCCGTTGGGGTTCTTGTCGACGGAGACCAAGTTGCCGTTCTTGTCGATACTCAAACCGCCGTAGTCGACGTTCATGAATCCGGTAGCTTGGGTGCCGCTTCCCGTGCAGCCCGCGAAATACGTGAGCGTCGCGACGCCGGAGGTGTTCTCCGCCGAGGCCCAGCAGTCGCCGTTCAGCGCGAGCGCAACGCCGGCCACTTTAAACATCGCAGGATTAGTCAGGTTTGAAGTGCAGCCTGCGGAGACCGAGCAAATCGAGAGACTCCCGGCCGCACCGCTAAGGTCGAAGATGTTGGCGACGACGATTTCGCCGTTGAGCGCATCGAAAGTCGCCGCATTGGAGGCTTGACCGTACGGGTCGGTAATGCTCGCGACCATAGTGCCGCATGCGCCGGACGCGCTGGGACCCGACCAGATCTCGACGGCCGGGACGCCGGAGTAGTTTACGGCAACGGGGGTGACTAGATTGCCGCTAGAGTCGGCGGTGATCCCGTTGACGTCGGATCCGACTCCCGTAGGTACGGTGCAGAACGGAGGATTATTACCGGTGTTCTTGTTTTGGTACGCCAAAATGCCGGCGCCGTAGAACTCGTCGATGTACATGCCCTTGGGCATGGAGGTTCCGGCGGCCCGAATCTTGCGCATGCTCTTAACGATGCGCAGCGTTCGCTGGAAGTCCGGTGTGACGGCGCCGTCGTTATCGAGCAGGTTCGCCGGGAAAACCCAACGAGGTTTGGGGTTGTGACGTTTGAGCGGTCTCACTAGAGACTGGCTCTGAGACTGATTGCCTATGCTGGGGCCTGGCGGGGTTGTCTGGGATACGTTGCCGGAGCAACCCGCTATGAGTGCCACAGCGACTGCGGCGCAAGCCGCGGTCGAAAACAAACGCATACAGAACTCTCCTTCGCAGTAGCCTAAAGGGGCCGGGTAGACCCCGGTCGCTCGAATCTTCGGTACGACCGAGCGCGCTCCCCCGCGCTATGAAGAAGAAGCTGGGAAGGGCGATTCCCCAATTTTTCTTCGCGACCCGCTACGGTCGTAAGCATGAAGACGCTCGCAACTACGCTCGCAGTCGCCGCCGTATTCTTCGGGCTCTCGACGACTGCCCAATCGGCGGCGCAACCTACAATCGATGTCGTCGCCTCGAACTGGAAGTTCGCTCCGAACACGATCCAACTGCACGTTGGACAAGAGACTACGCTTCGGTTGACCTCGACTGACGGGGTTCACGGGCTGCAATTCGACGACCTCGGCATCCCGATGACGATGATAACCCCCGGTTCGGCCAAGACGGTAAACGTCACGGCCAAAAAAGCCGGCAAGTACGTCCTGCACTGCGCCATCATGTGCGGTGCAGGCCATCCGAACATGACTCTGACGGTCAACGTCGTGCCATGAAGTATCGCAGCGTCGCCCGCGCAATCACGATCGCGGCGGGTGCCGCTGCGATCCTGTTCGCTATGGACAAGCCCGCCCAGGCGATGCCGAATTTTGCGCAAGCCTACGGAGTACCGTGCTCCGAGTGCCACATCCAAATCCCGGCGCTCAATGCCTACGGCCGCTGGGTGCAACGCACCGGGTACGCTGGATTGAACCCCCACGTGCTGCAGCGCGAGGTGCCGATCTGGGTCGATTATCCGGTGAGCTACTCGCAACAGGCGCCCAATGCCGGGGCTTGGGACATCGGCAGCCTCGGCTTACACGCCGACGGCGCCTTTGGAACCACCAAGAGCACCTGGACGTATCACGTCCAGCAGTGGATCTGGCAATCGAGCCAGGCCGGCGGACTCGATACGGCCTGGATCGCTTACAATAATTTCTTGAACGGTACCGGGCACGTTTTCGCGGGGAAACTCGAAGTGCCGGCTCCCTCCCCATTCAGTCAGTGGTTCGACGTCAGTGGTCTCACCGTCAACTCATCGGCGGAGATGACCGTCGGCGAACACGCCTATCAACTCGATGCGAATCGCTGGGGATATAAATTTGCATACATACCAACCTCGTTCGATGTGGAAGTCGCCTACGTCACCTCCGGTGCCGATCTCAACGGTTTCAACGCGTACGACTCGATGGAAGACAAAACTTGGCAATATAAAGTCGCCTATGCGAACCGCGGAAATCCATTCGAAGCGGGTTATTACGGTGCGCGAGGTTCGTGGCCGCTGAGCGAGGGTGGTTTCGATCAGTACTATGCCAACGGATTCTACGCGCAGCGCGATCCCGTCAAGGGATGGCCCGGATTCCTAACAACCTATCAGATGAATCACGACGGTAATCCCGGCGGAGGCGCTCCAGCTGCCGGCAGTAACGGCCTTTCGTACGAAGTGTTCGAAAACGTCGGAGAGCGCGGCCTTATCTCGCTTGGCGAACAGTTCACCAACGATGGACTCGGCACACACACCCAGATCGGCAATATAGATGCGTCGTATCACATCGCACGTTTCATAACTCTGTACGGTGAAGCGGCGCTCGGCGTCGGGCAGAAGCCGGCCTGGGGCGGACTGATTTGGTTCGCACTTCCCGTCGGCCCGCTGTGGCCGCCGCTTTCACAAACAGGATGGTAATCTAAACCCCCGAAGGCGTCGTGATTGAATAGCAGTGTCAAGCTCGTTGCGATCGCTGCAATCGTCGCCGGCGCCACGATCTTCACATTTCCGCATGCGAAAGTCGTCGGCGCGCAGCCGCCGGATGGCCGCGCGATTTTTCTTCTCAATTGCGCGGCCTGCCATCAGCCCAGCGGTCGGGGCGGCGGCCCGTATCCTCCACTTGCCGGAAACCCCGACGTCAATAAGGTCGACAGCGCCGGTGTAATTCAGACGGTGTTGAACGGTCGAACCGGCCCAATTACCGTCAATGGCGCGCAGTACGGCGGTAACATGCCGTCGTGGCGCGACCTCTCCGATGCCGATGTCGCCGCAGTGCTGACGTACGTGCGGTCCGCATGGGGCAATACCGCGCCCGCGGTTTCCGCCGATCAAGTGGCGGCCGCGCGACTGCCCTCCGCGTTGAGCGGTCAAGCTCTCTTTGCAGCGCACTGTGCGACCTGCCATCAGCCGATGGGTCAAGGCACCGAAGTCTTTCCGCCCCTTGCCGGAAATCCGGTCGTTGCCGCCGCGGATCCGACTGCGATGATCGCGATTATCGTGAACGGCCGCAGTGGTCCGCTGACCGTCAACGGCCATACCTATAACGGTCAGATGCCGACTTGGAGCGGCCAGCTCACCAACGCCGACATCGCATCGGTTGCGACGTACGTTCGCTCGGCCTGGGGTAATGGCGCCTCAGCCGTGGCGGAACAGCAAGTCGCAGCGGCCGGAACGCCCGTCTCGGCGCAAGTCGGCGCCTCGATTTATGCGAAGAATTGCGCTGCTTGCCACGGCGCGAACGGCACCGGTGGAATTGGTCCGGCGCTCGCGGAGAACCCGCACGTCAACATCGGTGATCCGACGATCATGTTGACGACGATCGTCCAAGGGCGCAGTCTCATGCCGTCATGGCGCGGTCAGCTCTCCGCCAGCGACATCGCCTCAGTTGCTACTTATGTGCGCTCCTCATGGGGCAACAACGTCCCCTCCGTTACCAGCGAACAAGTCCTCGCGATCAAGTAGCTCACACGCTCCATCAACATCAAACGGCAGCGGCGTCGCTCCGTCCTCGATCGCTTTGAGGTTGCCTGCCCAGTCTTCGGAGCCCAAAGAGTCATCCGGCGGCGTAACCGCAAATTGCGCGACGCCCAGCTCGCGGGCAAAGCGTAGGGTGTGCATCGCGCCGCCGTTGCGGTTGCTGCAGACGAGCACGACTGCGGCTGCGTGCTCGGCCTGAAGGCGGTCGCGTTCGATCCGCGACTCCGGCGTCGCGGGCGTTCCCAGTGGTAAGAGCGTTGCGACCGCGCCGCCCGCAGCGACGATCGCGCGCTCCAATTCCTCGTGCTCGGGCGGATCGGTGCGCCCGAATCCGTAGCCGACGAACGCGACGGTCGGAACGCCGGCCGCAAGTGCGCCGCGATGCGCCGCAACGTCGATCCCGGGCGCGAGTCCGGCAACGACCGGCTTTTTGATGCGAAACGCAAGTTGGTAAGCAAACTCGGCGGCCTCCGCGGGCGGCGTGCGACTGCCGACGATCGCAATGCCGCCCTTCGGAATTATGCCGCGAACGTACAAATGTTCCTTATGTGTCATCCTGAGCGAAGCCGCGAAGCGGCGGAGTCGAAGGACGAGGGACGGCAGCGTATGACGCGTCGACCTGGGCGATGTCGTGACAGCCCAAGAGCCGCAGCGTGCGGATCACGTCCGCGCGCAGAATCTCGATCGCGCGCGCAACGCCCGCGCCGCCGGCCGCACCGAGACCGTATGCATAGGCCCGTCCCACGAGCACCGCTTTCGCTCCCAAGGCGAGCGCCTTGACGACGTCGCTGCCGCGGCGAACGCCGCCGTCGAGCAAAACGTCAACGCGCCCGGCTACGGCATTGACGACCTCGGGCAGCGCATCGATCGTCGCTGCGACGCAATCGAGCTGGCGTCCGCCGTGATTCGAAACGACGATCGCGTCGCAGCCGGCGTCGAGCGCGCGGCGCGCGTCTTCGGCGGTGAGCACGCCCTTAATCGCAATCGGACCGTTCCACAGC
>DASXGO010000461.1:0-2253 GCA_036489055.1 Candidatus Cybelea sp.
CCGTCGACTATCCTACCCTTAACCCGTGGGGCTGCGCGGGCGGAACGGGCGACATGATCAGGACCGTGACGCAGCAGCGCCAAATCGGAAACTTCATCGAAACCTGTCTCGACAATACGACTCTTGGGGACGAACTTGACAAAGCGAATCTGTCGTGGCGGTACTACACGTCTCCCATTAATGGCGACGGCGGCGCATGGAGCGCTTATCAAGCGATCAACCATATTTACAACGGTCCGGACTGGAACAAAGATGTCGTCACGCCGCAAACGCAGTTTTTCAGTGACGTGTCGTACGGAAACTTGCCGGTCGTCAGCTGGATAACGCCGACATGTGAAAACTCGGATCACGCCGGTTGCGGCTCGAATACCGGTCCGTCGTGGGTCGCATCGCTGGTGAATGCTATCGGCGAGTCCCAGTATTGGGATTCGACCGCCATCTTCTTGTTTTGGGACGACTACGGCGGCTGGTACGATCACGTTCCACCGGGCCTCGTCGATTACGACGGCCTCGGGATACGGGTGCCGCTTATCATCATCTCGGCGTATGCGAAGCAAGGTTGCATTTCACACAGGCACTACGAGCACGGAACCATCCTAAAGTTCATCGAGAACCAATGGGGCTTAGCCAGGCTCTCTGCCAGTGACACTCGGGCGAACTTACCGGAGGCGGACTGCTTTGCGTATTCGAGCCCACCGCGGTCGTTCACACCGATCAATGCGCCGCATGGCAAGGAGTACTTCCTCCGTCAACCGATCGATCGCCGACCTCTTGACGAACAGTAAAGAGTTCCGTCACTGCCGCACGGTAAGCGGTATCGCGCGCGTCGCCGTGTCGCCGCGCGTGTTGCGCGCGGTCAGTTGCATCGTAAAGTTCCCGCGAACGAACCACGGCAGCGGCCCCACCGTGTAGGTAAGCTCGAAACGCCCTACTCCAACCTTCGCCAGGCTAACGCCGTAGCCGCCGATGCGCGCCTCGACGCTCGCGACGTTCGAGCTGGTGACGACGCGCCCGAAGACCCGATCGCCGGGATGGACGCTCGTTTCGCTGACTGCAACGTCGAGAATTTGCGGGGCGGCGTCGGGCGCCGCCCGCGGCACCCGCTTGGGCGGCGGCGGAAGAGCGGCGCTCGCGCGATTCGCCGCCGGCGGCGCGCTCGGAGAGGCGGTTGCCGCGGGAGCCGGCGTGACCGCAGGCGTCGCGACGACGGGAGGTTGAGTCGGTGCCGGCCGCCGCGGCACTGCGCCTGATGTTGCCATCAGGGCGGCGCTCGGCTGCGGGCTCGTCGAGGACTGAGGGTGGCTGCAGCCGCAAACCGCTAGCAAAGCGAGCGCAGTCCACGCCCGGCGGGCGTTTCGCATTCGGCTTGGTTCTGGCTTCGTCAGGTTGAAAACCCCTTCACAGATGAGGAATCGAGAGCGACCACTGCTCAGCATCGTCGTCCCGCTCTATAACGAGGCGGCGAACGTTACGCCGCTTGTCGAGCGGATCGGCGACGCCGTCGACCGGCTGAACGCCGAATACGATCACGAAATCGTGCTCGTCAACGACGGCAGCAGCGACGGTACGGCCGCCGTCGCACGCCGGGAGATGGAACGCCGCTCCAACATTATCCTGGTCACGCTCTCGCGCAACTTCGGCCACCAGCTTGCCGCAACCGCCGGCCTCGAAATTGCGCGCGGCGACGCCGTCGTGCTGATGGACGGAGATTTGCAAGATCCGCCCGAGCTCATCGAAGGGTTCGTGCAGAAATGGCGGACCGGTTACGATGTCGTCTATGCGGTGCGGCGTGCTCGCGCCGGCGAGAGTCGCTTCAAGCTCTGGACCGCGCGCGCGTTCTACCGCATCATCAAGCGTCTCACGAAAGTAGCGATTCCGGTCGATGCCGGCGATTTTCGTTTGATGAGCCGCCGCGTCGTCGACGCGCTGCGGCGATCTCCCGAGCGCAACCGGTTCTTGCGGGGCATGGTCAGCTGGGTCGGCTTCAACCAAACTGCGCTCGAGTACGACCGCGACGTTCGCTACGCCGGAAAAACGAAGTACCCGTTGAGTAAGATGGTGCGCTTTGCGATGGACGGCATCACGTCTTTTTCGGACATTCCGCTGCGCTTCGCCTCGTATGTCGGTTTCACGGTCAGCGCGATCGCTTTCCTTTATGCGATCTACGTTATCGTGTCGAAGGTTTTCAACGTCAGGCCGCTCGCATACACGCCGGGTTGGGCCTCCACGATCGTTGCGGTGCTCTTCCTCGGC
>DASXGO010000003.1:0-5418 GCA_036489055.1 Candidatus Cybelea sp.
GCCTTCCACCATGCGGCAAATTCTTCGGGTCCGAGTAGACGGCGCATGAGATCGGCTTCCGCGAGGCCCGGCGATAGAAAGTCGTTTCCGCTGCGTTCGAGCTTCGCGGGCCAATCGCGGTCCGGACCGAACCACGCGCGCGCACGCCGATCGATCGCGGCTTTGAGCGCGGCGCAGTCCAACGTATCGCACGCATCGTGCATCAAGCCGATGGCAAACGCGGTGTTGGAGTGAACGCCGTGGCGGACCGGATGCGGAAGAGCCTCGAGCCACCGCAGGGCGGCATCGGCGATTGCCTCGGCCATCGTGCGCAGCTCCGCCGCGGAGGCGCGAATCGCTTCGAGCGCTGAGCTTTGCGCGGACGCCGCCAAGAGCAGGGCCCAAGCCCAGCCGTAGGGACGTTCGTACGTGGTGCGCCGCCGCAGATACCGCGTTTCTGCGAGGATATTCGTAGCGCAAAGGTTCCGCGCGAGCGCGGCCGTCAAGTCCGCGTCGCCGCGCTCGGCCAACTGCAGCGCGGTCCAGTGTGAATGCACGCTGGAATGCCAGTCGAAAGAGTTTCCGAAAGCCGGGTGCGCGGCGAATGGATCGTGGGGCGCGTCGCCGTTTTCAAAGACGTGCGCATCGTGGTAGGGATGACGCGTGGTAACGCTTGCGAGCAGCACCGGCGCGATACGCGGTGCGAGGGTCTCTGCCAAGCTCGTCATCGAAACGGAAAGACCAGCATGAAGACGATGTTGACGGCGAGCAGCGCGATCGCCGTTGGAACTTGCACTTTGATCTGTCCGTACTTATCGCGCATTTCCAGCAGCGCCGGCGGCACCAAGTTGAAGTTCGCCGCCATCGGAGTGCAGAGCGTTCCGCAGAATCCCGAGAGCATCGCGATCGCAAAGAGCGGCGCCGGCTGCGCCCCCATTCGCTGAACGAGCAGCGGCCACCCGATCGCGGCCGTCATGATCGGAAAGGCGGCAAACGCGTTGCCCATGATCACGGTAAAACCGGCCATCCCAAGCGCATACACCATCACGGCGAAGACTCGGGAGTGTTCCGGCACGACGTGCTGCGCGATTGCGCCGACCTGCGTACCGACGCCGGCCTTTGTGAAAAGCAACCCCAACGTGGCGAGCATTTGGGGCAGCAGTGCCGCCCAGCCGATCGATTCGAGCAGACGGCGCCCCTCGCTCAAAGCGACCGCCGGTCGTTTTGGCCGCAGCAGCACGATTGCGACAACGAACGCTACGATCGCGGCGACGCCGAGGGCGACGAGCGTCTGCGATTCGTGCGCCAGCAGCGGACGTCCGGCGATAACGATACGGCCGGCGCCCGCCGAGACGAGAACGGTCACCGCCGGAATCGTGAGTGCCGGAATAAAAAGCGCGTTGCCCTTGCGCTTGGCGCTCGCGATGCGTTCGGCTTCGCTGGTCGTCCGCACGTCGCCCGAACCCGTAAGACCGAAACCGGCGAGCAGCGCCATCGCAATGACTGCTATTCCGAGCAGCCATGCCGGCAGCCTCGGAACGAAGCTGCCGTAACAGAGCGACGCGCCGAGCAAGCACCAAAAGGCGGCATTCGTCCAGCGTTTGCGATGCGAGCGGTCGAACGCGATCTCGACGCCGACGGCGAAGAAAAACGCTCCGAGGAGCCAGTAGATCCATTCGGCGCCGATCACCGTCGCTTCGATCCGCTTTCGGCCAACGATATCGCCGAGAGGCGGCCATCGAGGCGCAGCAGGCGAAAACCATGAATGACGAAGGCCGCAATCGCAGTCGGAACTGCCCAGACCGCGACGTGGAGCGGATCGAGCTTGAGATGATAGTTCGCGTTGACGTAAGCAACGATGAGCAAAACGGAGCCGATCGCCACGAAGCAATCTTCGCCAAAGAAGGCGCCGACGGTATCGGCGGCTGCAGCGTTCGCTTTGATGGCCTCGGTCAAGCTTTCCGGCAGCTCGCCGTATGCGCGCATCGCCGCGCCTTCGGCCATCGGATAGATCACCGGGCGCACCATCTGCGCGGTCCCGCCGATGCTGGTAAGCCCGACCGCGGCCGCGAGCTGGCGTATGAAGAGGTAGACGAGCAACAAGCGACCGGCGGTGAGCGCCGCGGCGCGCGAGATGAGCATCTTCGCGCGTTGCTGCAATCCGTAGCGCTCGAGGAGCCCGATGACCGGCAGCACGATGAAGGCGATTGTGACCGACCGGCTTTCCGCAAAGGCGGAGCCGAATGCCTCGAGGACGTGCAGCGGACTCAAGCCGCCCAAGAGGGCGGAGGTGATTCCCGCGACGGTAACAACGAGCAGCGGGTTAAACCGCAGCGCAAAGCCGACGACGACGAGCAGCACGCCGAGCAGAACGATCATTTAGGGCTGCTCCGTTCGGCGTCACGATGAGATAAACTCGCGGCTCTTAAATGCGGGAATCGCGCCGGAAACGTAGGCTACGGGATAGCCAAAGAAATGGTGGAGCTGTCGGGGTACCGCCCCCCGAGTCCAGGATGCCTAACGGGCGCGTTCTCCAGGCTCAGCTTCGACTTTGTCTTGATCGAACGTACGCCCCGAAGCGCGGCTTACCGTTCGCTGCAGATCCTAAATCTCGCACGTGCGTCGAATCACGCGCCCGTGCCAGCCCGAGTTTGTGACCGGAGTGCGGAGTGGTTCGGGCCGACTCTCCGCGTCCGGTGACTAGCCTAGATTAGGCAGCCAGTGCGTATTCGTTGTTGGCAGATATTGCCGTTGCGATCGTTTTAGGAGGGCTCGCAACTCCGCCTGCTGACGCCGGCTACGACGTTCCTGTCGAACCTATTTCAGCCCCGCGTGGACAGCCATTATAACACGGCCGCCCACCTCGAAGATTCGCCTGATCTATACGCCTGCCGCCTGTTTGTTGCTCTCCCCCATCGTGGCGACGAGCGTGCCGACCACGGTAATCACGATGGCGCCGATAAGGGTCGCAAGCCAGCTGCCCTTGATGTTGGGCGTTATCCAGACGGCCAGGCCCAGGAGCGCCCAGTTAACGATGATCGAGAAGAGGCCGTGCGTCAGCCACGTAAGCGGCGCGCTGAGCAGGCGCAGAATCGGCCCGATCAGCATGTTCACGAGCCCGAAGATGATCGCAAGGAAGATGACGGTTCCGATGGGATAAGCGCTGAAGCCAGATGCCCCGGCATCGTTATGGAACCCCGGGACGAGGCAGATAACCAGCCACAATATCACGGCGTTGACGATGAAGCGGATCAACAGATGCATGTCACTCTCCTAACGCGGCCTTCACGCGCGACGCCAACTCCGGCGTCATCCCCTTTATTGCAACGATTTCGTCAAGACTCGCCCTCCTGACCGCTGCAACCGAACCAAAGGCCGCTAGTATCCGCTTCTTGCGAATCGGCCCTATACCTTCGAGCGAGTCGAGCGCCGACTGCGTCATCGATTTCGTCCGGCGCTGCCGATGATACGTCAGCGCGAAGCGGTGGGCCTCGTCGCGGATTCGTTGGATTAGGTGCAGGCCCGGCGAGTTCGGCGGCAAGACGATCGGATCGGATTGATTCGGAACGTAGAGCCATTCGTGCTCTTTCGCCAGGCCGGCGACGGGCAAGCCGGTCATGTCGAGCTCTTCGAGCACCTCGACGACCGCGCTGAGCTGTCCCTTGCCGCCGTCGATCAACAGTAGATCGGGTTTCTTATTGAACTTCTCTTTCTTCGCGAGGGCCCGCTCGATGGTCGTCTCGGTGCGATCCGTTTCCCGGCGCAGGTAACGTAGGCGGCGCCGAAGCGTCTCCTGCATCATCGCAAAGTCGTTCGGCCCGCGATCGTATTGAATTTTGAACCGGCGGTACTCGCTCTTGCGCGCGCGGCCTTCGACGAATACGACCATCGAGGCGGTTGGATTCGTGCCCTGGATGTTCGAAACGTCGTAACACTCGATGCGATGCGGCGGCTCGGGAAGCTCGAGCGCGTCGGCAAGATCGGTCAGCGAACGCGCCTGTGCGGTCTCTTGCAGCTCTTGATGCGCGAGGAAGGCTTTGAGGTTCTGCTCGGCGTTCTTCTGCACGAGCCGCATGTAGTCGGCGCGCACACCGCGATGCGGCTGAAGGATCCTCACGCGCTGACCCTTGATCTCAGAGAGCCAGGTTTCGATCGTAGCGCGCTCGCCGGGTAGCGCCGAAACGAGAAGCTCCTTCGGCACGGCCGCACTCGTCTTCGCCGCACCGCCACGCCGCTTCTCGGGAACCGGCGCCTGATTGTCACGCGCGACGCGCGCCAGCGAGTACGTTTTGTCGTCCGCTGCGCCGGCGGTCCGCGCGGTATAAAACTGCTTGAGAAATTCGGCGGTAAGCACCTCGTCCGATTGTTCGTAGACGCCCTCGAGGATAAAGTGCTCCTGGCCGATCAGCTTGCCGCCGCGGACGAGGAAGACTTGCATGCAGGCTTGACCCTGGGAACGCGCGATGCCGACGAGATCCATGTCGAGCCGGGATTTCCAGACGACCTTTTGGCCTTCAGTAACGCGCCGCACTTGCACGATACGGTCGCGAAGGCGTGCGGCCGCTTCAAAATTCAGATGCTCCGCGGCCTCCGTCATTTCGTGCTGCAGGCGCGTCAGCAGCGACTCTTGTTTCCCCTCTAAAAAGAGCACGACTTCGTCGATCGTTCTATCGTAATCGGCTTCGGTCTGATATCCGACGCACGGCGCGAGACAGCGCTTGATGTGGTACTGCAGGCATGGCCGCTTGCGGCGGCCGTCGATCGGCTCCCGGCAGGTACGCAGCGGAAAGACCAGCCGAACCAGGTCGATCAACTCGCGCAGCCCGTGGGCGTTGGTGTACGGCCCGAAATACCGAGCCCCGTCGTTGCGGACGAACCGCGTGAAGACGACGCGTGGGAACGGCTCGTTCGTAACCTTGAGATACGGATACCGCTTGTCGTCACGCAGCCGGACGTTGAACGGCGGTTGATGGCGCTTGATGAGATTGGCTTCGAGAATCAGCGCCTCGACTTCGTTGGTCACGACGATCGTGCGGACGTCCGCGACCTTCTCGACCATCGCCGTCGTGCGCGGATGGTGGACGGCGCCCTCTTGAAAATACGAGCGGACCCGATTGCGAAGCGAAACCGCCTTGCCGATGTAGAGAATCTCGCCGTCCCGCCCGACCATCAGGTAGACGCCCGGCGCGTCGGGGACTTGAGCGAGGGTAGCGGGCCGAATCACTCCGTGCGCACGGGGCGCGCCCGCAGCCGCACGACGACGGCCGCGATCACGACCGCGGCGACGGCGACGCCGAGCACCACCAATCCGCCCTTACGCAGCAGGGGGATGACCGTGTCGAGATGCGCGCCGAACGCGCTTCCGAGCAAGATCAGAAACGAGCAGAATATCAGCGAGCCGAGAAACGTCCATAAATAGAAAAGCCCGAGATTCATCTC
>DASXGO010000017.1:0-6941 GCA_036489055.1 Candidatus Cybelea sp.
CGTTACCAGCAAAGGGAAAGCACGGCGAGCACACGGATTCGGCGTTATTCTCGAAGTTGCCCAGCGCCGTTTCCCAGTCATGGGTCCAATGGGAGCCGCTCGTACCCAGCATATTGCAGAACGCATTGCCATACTCGAACGAAGGATCGCACAATGAGCCGCCTACAACTGCGAAATGGTCTTCGTAGATGCCGTAGGGGGTCGGAAAGTTGTTTGGCGTAGCGGTCGTCCACGCGTTGGTTACCAGCCAACTTTGAAAGCCCGAATCGTCCGGATTCGTATAGTAACCATTTGTTGGCGGACCGCCGCAGTTGCCCCCGCCAGCCACGGTAAGTCGATTTGCGGGCGTCGGCGTCGGATGGCCACCCGCATACTGGTGAAGAAAACCCGTTTCGTCCGTGTCGTTGAGGTGGTCGTATGCGTCGCTCTGCAACGTGTTGGCGCACAGTAGAGCAAGCATACTAATGTATTTGTAAGGGTTGCACTTCGAGGCGTTTCCGCCGCCCGAGCCCACACCGGGACAGTTTGTTCCCAGGCCGCTGGCGACGGCCTGGCTGCCATCGATGATGCCCGCGAAGAGATGCTGATCGGGAGTCGCACCTGGGTCAACGTCGTTGCAGCACATAGCGAAGATGTTCCCACCGCCTGGGATCCACGCCGGGATGACCGTGGGCGGAATCGGCGTTGGCGTGTGTGCCTGCGCCACGACTTCCGATGCGAAAACGGGAACGTTCGGTAATGCGACGATCGCGCCGAGAATAATGATCCCGGCGAATCCAAATCGGAGCACGTTCGTCATGTCCGCTCCTTGCCGCACATTAAAGTCCACCCCTAGACCTGAACGGATTCCGTTCTGCCTTCGGCGCGGCCGGCCCGATCCCCAGCGGAGCGAGCGTGCTCAGCCACCGACGAGTTTGTGCGGCCGCCCTAACGACTCGGATGCGGCGCGCGTGGCTTTCGAAAACGCGGTCAAACCGGGACAAAGGTCTACGGCAAGGCTCTCCTCAGAAACTTGGAGGCGATCACTTTCAGCCTCGCCATATTGGCGGCATGTGGTCTCTGCCTGCCGGAGCGTATTCTTTGGAGCGTTCTTCGATCGAGATTGGAGTCGCGCTCTAGCTCGGGCAGAGGGATGCGCTTTACTACAGGCAGGAGCGTATCCCACTCGTCGCGGCGCGGATCAGCGTAGACCGTGTACACGTCACTCTCCGCAGGAACGCCGCCCTCTTTCACCTGCTCCAGCTTGTTCGACTCTTTACCGATATAGTCGAAACCGTCAATCGCGATGTGACGGCGTTGCAGCAGCCCGACGGTCTGCTTTCCGCACGGCTTGCCGTCGATATCGGCGCACTTCGATTCGGCGTGATACTCGTACTCGCGCAGCACGTCGCCGTAGCTCTTCACGCGCACCAGGCGCCGCGATCCATGCGGCCCTGATGCCGTGATGCGGTACCGCTTGCCGTCGCGCGAATACTGATCGATCCAGTGCATCATTTCCCACTTGCGCGCATCGGTTTCATACGGCGCGATGAGATGAAAGCGCTCCGGATCGACGCCGATCGGATGGCCCAGCGGGCGCACGTGGCAGGTCAGGATGAAGTTGAACGGCTTGATCTGCTTGGCGTAGGGCTTGCCATCGTTAAGCGCTCGAAGTGGCTTCATGACTGCTGGGCTGCTGACCGTCGTGCGCCCCACGGCGACGCGCTTCTCGAACCGCAGTGCCTTCGTGGGTAGTTCCAGTGATCGGCGCACGATCGTAAGCCATGCCTGCGCAATCCAGCTGCGATCGTCGCTCTGCGGATCGGTCGGATTGAGCAGATGGCCAAGGCCGTGCTCGGAGTAGCGGTCTTCCTTATTGTTGACGCCCTCGCGCAGCAGCGCCGGCTCGCCGTTTCGATCACAAACGAAGAGAGCGTATCGCTTGGCGGAAATCGCCAGGCACCACAGCTGCCGCCGCTTGCCGGTTTTTGGGTCGCGGTTGTCGTCCTCGATCTTCAGGATCGAGCCGCCGATCGCGCTGCGGTCGTAGGGATTGAGCGCTTCGAATCGCTTGGCGATCGCGTCGACCTGCGCCCATGATAGTGCCCGAATCGCGGGCTTGGCGCGCTTGTGATCGGCACCGCCCGGGCATTCGATCAAGCCTCCGCGCTGCGTCGCGACGATCGCCATGGAGTCGGTATCTTCCATCGCGTACGTGCCGCCGAGATCGGTCACGCAGCGCTCCAGCAGCGCGAGCATCAGCCGCGCCGCCGCGGTAATCAACGACGCCAGCGGCGGAAAACAATACTCGCCGGCATGCTCCGGATTTAGCACCTCGCATCGAAACGGCTTCGGGTCGATACCGTAGCACGTTACTGGGATTTTCTGCGCACCCTCTTCGCGGATCATTTCGGCAAAGATGCCGTAGCTCGTCGCGTTGGCCAAGACTTTCAGTGCCTTGTCCAGTCGCTCGCGTTCCTCGTCCGAAAGGTTAGTATCGCTCGCGAGCCGCTTGCGCTCTTCGATGACCTTGCGGAAGAAGTCATCGCGCCATGGATCGACCTCGACGGCACCGCGCAGCGTGATCGGCCGTAACGTCCTCAGCTGCCCATTTGCGACGATGCGGAAGGCTTCCACGACCCGCGGAACGCGGCCGGTGAGCAGCACCGACGCCGCCAGGTCCGGCAACGCGTACCAGAGACCGTCCTTCGGATCGTCGCCGTCCGCGGACAGGTAGTTCAAGCCAACCTGATAGTCGTTGCTTTCGAGACTATATTTCGCCCGGGTCGGGAGAATGTCTCCGGACGGTATCACGCGGGCGAACGCGGTCAGCGTGGACCACGTCGCCGGGTCGAACAGTTTTTCCGCGGTAATCGTGCGGAGAATATCGACCGTCTCTGAAACTTCCATGTGGACGACGCAGACGTTTTCCGCGGTTACGAACTTCCAGAGACCCATCAGCGCGTTCACGCTCGGATACATGGACAAAAAGTCCGTATAGACGACGGGAACGGGAACTTTGCGGATATGGGCGCTTGTGCGTCCGCCGAAGAACGCGGACTGCGCATAGCCGAGATACCGCTTCTCGAACGTCTGTCGCCGCAAGATCGGCGCAATCCCCATCTTACGCAGGTGCGCTTTGCCGAGGGACGCGGGCGAGTAGGCTTGCGTCTCTTGCAGGTCCACGTCGAAGCGGTCGTACTCGTCCAGCAGCTTGAACGCAAGCTCCGCGGTCGCCGCTACGTCGCGCCGGTTGTAGTCGATGTAGCCCGGCGTAACGTCGCCGCGGTGCACGGCTGCGATCTTGCCCTGCTCAACCCCGAAGGCTTTGCAGGCGGAATCGAGGGTGTGGCCGCGATCGGTCAGCACGAACGCCAGCGTCCGCAGATCGAGAAAGTGGCCGCGAAACTTGTAATCGTCCTCCGGCTCGCCGCTTTCCGATCCTTCTGGAATCAGATCGACCAGGTCGGCCTCGCGCGTACCTGTAAAACCCTTCAGGGCGCGTTTGCTGTCGATATGCTTGATCGCGATGCGCGGGCGGTACTTGTTGATTCGGCGCTCCCCGCTTTCGTTCGCGTAATCCCACAGCACCAAGGAAAAACCGCCCGCGAAACGCCGGTCCTTGGCAGCGCCGAAATCGACGGCGACGCGCGACAGGTCGAACGGCAGATTAAATCCCACGATCAAGCCGCGCAGATCGAAGGCGACCTGATACAGCTTTTCGCAGAACTCTTCCCGCGACAGCAGCCGCAGCTGCGGCACGCCCCTGCGCCGGTCGGTTGCGGCGGGATGCGTCTGGACGTAGGTTTCTAAGATGGCGCGATCGGCGCGCCGCAGATCGTCGCCGCAAAACAGACTTTCTTCCAGGCAGATGCCGTCTTCGTAAAAACGGTAGCTGCCGAGGGTCAACGCCTGTGCAGTGTCGATCCCGGTTTCCGCGTCGAGCGCGAGCATGTACCGCGGGCGGCGCCAATGCCGCAGTTTTCCACGCTTGCGCTCGTCGCCGCGATCCGGAACGGGATAGACCCGGATAGCCAGCTTCAGGGGATCAGGCGTCATCCCGGCTGCCATCCGTCGAACTCGGTGCCTCTCCACCAAAACTGACCGGCGCGTTCGCGCAGCCACGTATCGAGCCTTCGAAGAAAATCTGCAACATAGCGTATACTGTTCACGATCAGATTTTCGATAAAGTCGGCGGTACCGTTTAAGAATGCGGCTGCTGCCAGCAGCGGGCTTGCGCCGGTGTTTGATAAGACGCCCGCAGGCCACTCGTACTGTGCGTCGCTAAGAGTGCGATGGTCGTTGGCCGGCACCTCAACGGTAATCTTGGAGTTTGCCTTGCCGGCGAAATGATGGGTTTCCGTGGTTTTCTTGCCGCGCCTTACGGCGTAGCATTGCATGCACAGCTTCGGACGGCTGCGGGCAACGAGCGCTTCGGCGCGCGATTCACCGCATTGCGAACATATTACACCTTGCCCGACCCGGCGCCGCGTTTTGGATTTGCGAACGGCCGTACCGATCGGATCGTTCGACCGCTGCGCCATCAGCTGGCCCTCGCGTAGATCGACTGAAACGAGAGAATCCCGGCCGATCCCAGACGTTCCAGTTCGGCCGTATCCGTCAGCAACGGGACGACGTTGCCCTGGGCATCGATAATCGATACACCGCGAAAACGTTTTAGTTCGGTCTCGTCGCCGGTCGCCAAGTAGGCATCGACCGCGTTCCAATATTCGCCCACGATCGTCGCGGCGCGTGAATCGCGGGTGGCGATTTCCGCCAGCCCGTCGGGTGTCGGGATCACCAAGGGACGGAGCAGGCGGTCGGATTTGCGGGCCTTGTAGCGGCCCTGGGAAGTCTTACGCAGCGCCGATTTGGCATGCCGCAGGACCGTCGCTGGGCTGACGCCCTCCTCGCGCGACGCGCGTGAGAGGGAAAGCTTTTCGGTGCGCATCGTGGTGAGAACGCGCGCTGATTTCAGCTGCGATCGCTGCTGCCGCTTCGGCTGCGTCGTCGCGCTCCGTTTACGTTTGCCTTGACCGATGCGCGGCTTTGGTTTACGCTTCTTCATGGTAAATGAATCCTTGAGGGCCGGACGAGTGCAATCGCGGGCCCTCCGTTGTTGAGGTCACTTTGTGGTCTTGGGATCGGCCTTTCTGAAGTAGTACGCCTTTCCGGATTTGACGAGGATGGTGTTACCGATCGGACCATGGTCTTCAATGTGCGCAGCTGCCGATTGGAGCTCGGCGTCGCGCTCGTCATTTGACTGTAGTGTGATGACCTCGTCCGGACGCCCATCATCGAAGGACGCCGAAATGGCCCATCTGTCGGCGCCTTCGAAGCCGCGGTTTTCCTGAAACTCAATGGCGTTGATCTTGAAGACGAGCTTCTTCGAAATGAGTTCGTCCTTGTCAGCGTAGAGTGCGCCCGTCGAGAATGAGAACTCGGCCGAGCTATTTGATTTCGCGGGTGCACGCTTGCCGCGCACGGTTTCTGTGTTCATTGTTACCTCTTTGAAGGGATTGGGCTATGGTGAGAAGCCGAGCTCCTCGGCTACGGCTAACGCCGCCAGCGCAGAGTCGCCCAGGCTCTGCGCAAACTTGTCTAGGTCGGCTTCCTCTATCGTGCCTCGAACTTCGCGAGCGGCGGTCTCTGCGGAATCCCATGCGGCGGGGTCGAAGGCGACGCGTCGCAGATACCTTACGATCGGGCTGACGTATGGGCGTTGTTTCCCGGAAACATCGTTATCGAGCCGCCAGATCGTGGTTCGGCTAAGGCCGCAGATGCGCACGATCTCTGCCTTTGGCATTGATTGGTAGCGTTGCCGCAATCGATGGTAGTGCGCCACCCGGTCAGGCACGGACAGCGGTCTGCCATTCCGACGATTGCGTTCCCATGCCAGGTCGATTGCCGCGTCATCGTCCAAGTCCACGACAATCGCCTGGACCGTCGGGCGGCCGGCGCGGCGCTGCGCCTCGACTTCATGGTGCCCGTCTACAATGTAGTGGACGACGCCAGATGGCGTTTGGCGACGCGTAAGAACGACCGGCGGAAGAATGCCGGGACCTGATTCGCACTCCGCGACGATCGCCTCGACGTGATCTTCGTCTAGGCCGTTGACTCGAACCTGAAACGGATCATCCATCGCGATGGCATCGATCGGCACCGTGACGGGACACGGCGGCTGAATCATCGCGCCGCTTCCTCTATGTCGTGGCCGACCCGGTCAAACATGCGGCCTGCCTGATCGCCGAAGACGGTTCGCAGGCGCTCCAGATCGCGCTCCCCGGGGCGCAGCCGGCCGCTTTCGAGGTAGCCCAGGGTGAGGTGGCTCATGCCAAGCTGCCGCGCCGCTTCGGCCTGCGTCAGGCCCTCGGAAAGCCGCCACAATCGTAAGCGTAACACAGAAACTGTACCCCCGTGGTTTGACTGCTGAAACGCACAAATACAGCTTACACGGGAAGTAAACGTCCCGAAAGAGAACACTTATAAGGTGTCAAGTGTACCCTGGTTCCCCTATTCGGACGTACCGCCCCGAAGCCCCCGGGCACCCAGCTACGCTGGGCTCCAGCAACGCGCGGCCTTCGCAAGATGGCTGCAATCGGTACGCCAGGAGCGCCGCATCTCTCGAAAGCAGCTCGCGCGTGCCCTATGGGGGACTAAACCTGAGGACACCACGACCGCGCGCATCAAAAAATATGAGACAGTCATCTTAGATGCGTTCGGTCGCCCGCAGCGCGTTGTACTTCCCTCGCCGCAAACGCTGCGCAGTATCTGTCGGGAGCTCGACGTTTCCTGGCTCACTGGTTTCGCAAACGCCGGCTATTACCACGAACTGCTAGAGGCGCTTACAGCCTTGGTCGGGCTCGCGTGGCAGTGGCTCGATGAAGATGACGCCTTCGCCCGGGAAGGAGCACGTCAAAGTTTTCGTAGCCTTGGCGTGACCGAGCTTAGCGGGCAAATCG
>DASXGO010000018.1:0-4416 GCA_036489055.1 Candidatus Cybelea sp.
ACCGTCTCTTTATCGATGTCCGCGAGGACGTCGAGGGCCGCGCGCGCCAGCCGCGCCTCGGTATAGCGGTAGGCTGCGGGCGGATCCGGGTCGATCGAGCCGAAGTTGCCGTGCCCGTCCACGAGCGGGTAGCGCAGCGTGAAGTCCTGTGCCATGCGCACCAAGGCGTCGTAGACGGAACTGTCCCCGTGCGGGTGGTAGCTCTTGAGGACCTCACCGATGATACCGGCGCACTTGCGATGTTGCTTGCTGGGGTCGAATCCCATCTCGCGCATCGCGTACAGAATGCGCCGTTGCACCGGTTTGAGTCCGTCGCGAACGTCGGGTAACGCGCGCGATGCGATGACCGACATCGCATACGAGAGATAACTCTCCCGCATTTCGTCTTCGACGTTGACCTGCGTTACGATATCGTTGTTCAATACTTACCTACACTCATGTATTTATGCGCCTAACTCTTCCCACCGAAGACGAATTCAACAAATTCGCCGCAGCGTTCGCGCGGCGACTGCGACCGGGCGACGTCGTCGCGCTCTCCGGACCGGTCGGAGCCGGCAAGAGCGCGTTCGTCCGAGCCGTCGTTCGCGAACTTCACGCCTCGGATGAGAGCTGCAGTCCCAGTTTCACGTTCCGGCACCGCTACGACGGCGATCCGCCGATCGAGCACATCGATTTCTTTCGCATCGACGATCCGGCCGAATTAACCGAACTCGGCCTCGAGGAGGCACTCGACGGCCATGCCATCGCGCTGATCGAGTGGTGGCGCAACGCGCCGGAGGCTATTCCGTCGCGGCGGTACGAAATCGAAATCCAGGGAGCCGGAGACCAACCACGCTTGATTACTCTTCGCGAACCTCAGTGAACGTTCTTGCCCTGGACGCGGCGCTCGGCGGGTTTTCCGCGGCGGTCGCACGCGACGGCCAAATCGCGGCGTCGCGCTGGGAATCGGGGCACGTCGCGCTCGAGCGCGGGCTGGCGCTCGTCGACGACGTTCTTGCCGATGCCCAACTCGCCCCCGAGCAAATCGAGCGCTTGGCGGTCGGTATCGGTCCCGGCAGTTTCACCGGCCTGCGCATCGCGATCGCGTACGCAAAATCGCTCGCCGCGGCCTGGCGCCGCCCGCTCGTGCCGATCGATTCGTTCGATCTGCTGGAGTACGGCAGCGACCTTCCGGAAGTGCTCAGCGTCGTTGTCGGACGTCGGGACGTCATTTCGGCGCGATACCGGTCGCCGTCGACGACGCGCCGCGCCTCCGGAAGGGTCGGGGAAGTGCTCGATAAGGTCCTGCCGGTGTCGCCCTTCGACAGAGCTCAGGGTGACACCGACAGAGCTCAGGATGACACCGACAGAGCTCAGGGTGACACCGACAGGACCCCGCTTGCTGTGGTGGGGGCGCCGAAGGACGTCCTAGACGCACTCGCCGAACGCGCTATTAGAGTGCGCGCATTCGAGCCCGCCGTTACACCCGCCGCCGCAGCCGTCGCATTGGCCGCCGGATTTCGCACGCCGCCGAAGAGCGTGCACGAAATCCGCGCAGATTACGGCGAACTCCCCGCCGCGAAGCCGCCGAGATTTTAGCGAAACTTCCCCAATGAAAATGGAACTCGACCGGCCGGCCCAACGGCCCAGCCGGTTCACGATTCAACCGATGGCCACGTCCGACGTCGCCGCGGTGACGCGCATCGAACGCGCCTCCTTTACCACGATTTGGCCGTCCGACGCGTTCTATAACGAGCTCAGCACCAACAAGCTCGCGCACTATTTCGTTGGCCGCTACGAGGACCGCGTCGTTGCCTACGGCGGGATTTGGGTAATATTGGAAGATTCGCACGTTACGACGCTTGCCGTCGATCCCGAATATCGGGGACGGCGGTTCGGAGAAGTTCTCTTGCTGCGGTTGATCGACGAGGCAATCGAACGCGGCGCGTCGTGGATCACGCTGGAAGTACGCGAGAGCAACGTGGTCGCTCAGCGGCTCTATCGCAAGTACGGATTCACCACGGTAACGATGCGCAGCGGCTATTACAGCGACGACAACGAAAGCGCCCTGATCATGTGGGCGGGCAGCTTGCGCAGCGAGCTCTATCGCAATCGGCTGCGCGTCTTGCGCGCGCGCGTGGAAGCGTGACGTTGACGTTTACGGAACTGGCAGAGAGAGTCCGCGAGCAGATTGGGCAAGAACACCGGTACGCGCATAGCGTGCGCGTCGCGCGCTGCGCCGAGATCCTCGCCATGCGACACGGCGTGAACGCACGGCAGGCGCGCATCGCCGGCATGCTGCACGACCTGGCTCGTCTCTACGGGGCGGAGCGATTGATCGCGGAATCGCAGGCGCGCGGCTTTACGATCTCGGCCGCGGAGCGCGACCATCCGACGCTGCTGCACGCGCGCCTCGGCGCCGCGCTTGCTCGCGAACGATTCGGCATCGAGGATCCCGAGGTGCTCTCCGCGATCGAAAAGCATACGCTCGGGGCCGACGAGATGTCGCCGCTCGACTGCGTCGTTTTTCTCGCCGACTCACTCGAGCCGAATCGGAGTTTCGCGGAGCGGAAGGAACTCTGGGAACTTGCGCTGCGAGATTTGCGCGCCGCGACCCGCGAAACGATGCGTTTGGGCAACGTGCACCACGCTCGCAAGCGCGCGCACATGGAGGTCTCCGCATCGAGCTGATCGACGTCGTCCGCGCGAGCGCGCTCGACAAAAAGGGGGAAGACTTTACCGCACTCGACGTGAGCGGCCGGACGATCCTTGCCGACACCTTTGCGATCGTGACCGGGCGTTCGAAGGTTCAAACCCGCGCAATCGCCGATGCCGTCACGGAAGCGGCCGAACGTGAAGGCTACCGGGCGTCGCGGGTCGAGGGCTACGGCGACGGATCCTGGATTCTCATCGATTTGGGCAACGTGATCGTTCACGTCTTCACGCCCGAACAGCGCACGTTTTATAATCTAGAGCGGTTGTGGGCGCCCCTCGTCCTTCAACAAGCTCAGGATGACGCGACGCCGCAGAGGAGAGCGCAGTGAGGCGAAAACAGCCGACCCATCAAACGAAAGTTCAGCGTGCGCGTCGCAATTTTTGGATGCGCTTCGGCGTATGGATCTTCATCGTCTTCTTCGCGCTGAGCGTTGCCGGCGGTTTGATCATCGTTTTTGGTCCGCATCAGTAATGAGACTCTCCGAGGCGCCCGCGAACGATTCTGCCGCGCTGCACGCGCGGCACGTGCTCACGCCGTGGGTCGCACAAGGCGGGCGTAATCCTCCCGTCGTCGTCCGCGGCGAAGGTTCGTACCTCTACGACGATCGCGGCAAACGCTACATCGATTTTTCGGCCGGGCTCGTCGCGGTGAATCTCGGGCACGGCCACGCCGCCGTTGCCGCCGCGATCGGCGAACAAGCGCGCACGCTCGCCTACGCCGCTCCGACGTTCGCACACGACGGGCGCGCCGAACTTGCGCGCGCGATCGTCGAGCTCGCGCCGTGGCCTCAAGGCGGCCGAGTCTTCTTCACGACCGGAGGCGGTGAGGCGAACGAGGACGCGATGAAGTTCGCGCGGACGTTGCGCGGCCGGCATAAAATCGTGACGGCGTATCGTTCGTTCCACGGCTCCGCACCGGGCGCCGGAACGCTGACCGGCGAGAATCGGCGCTGGCCCAACGAGCCCGGCATTCCGGGTATCGTCCGTTTCTTCGCACCGTTTCCGTATCGCAGTCCGTTCCACACCCGCGATCCGCGCGAAGAGGTCGAGCGCGCGATCGATCATCTCGAAACGATCGTCGCTTACGAAGGCGGCGCGAACGTCGCGGCGTTGCTCATCGAACCCGTCGTCGGGACCAACGGCGTGATCCTCTATCCCGAGGGCTACCTGCAGCGCGTGCGCGAGCTTTGCGACCGCCACGGGATCCTGCTGGTTTTCGACGAGGTGATGACCGGCTTCGGACGGACCGGCGAAGCCTTCGCGTCGCAGCGCTTCGGAGTTACGCCGGATATGTTCACGTTTGCAAAAGGCGTGACGTCGGCGTACGCTCCGCTCGGCGGCGTCGCGCTGCGCGAAGAGCTCGCCGCACACTTCGATCGGACCCCGCTGCCGAGCGGGCACACGTTCAGCGGACACCCGGTCGCGATGGCCGCCGGCGTCGCCACCCTGAAGGCCTATCGTGAAGAGCGCGTGTTCGAGCGTGCACGCGAACTCGAAACGCCGCTGCGCGAAGGGCTCGAAGCACTGCGGCGCCGTCATCACGTCATCGGCGAGGTGCGCGGCGTCGGCGCCTTCTTCGGTATCGAGCTCGTTGCGGACCGCGAAACGCGTGAGCCGCTGGTGCCTTGGCAAGGCAATGCGTCGTTGCAGAGCTTCTTCAACGATCTGCTCTCGCGCGGTCTCTACGTCCTCGGACGCTATAACGTCGCGATCGTCGCGCCG
>DASXGO010000056.1:0-5326 GCA_036489055.1 Candidatus Cybelea sp.
AATGATCGGAGGCGTCGCGGGCTTCAGTATAAACCTCCTGTTTTTTCGACAGCTCAGCTCGAAGCTCTGGAGTAACGTCGATCGTTTATTTCCATCACTTTACCCATCGCCCCAAGTCGCAGGTCGCGCTCGGAGGCCGCATCGCGCTAGGCGCTTAGCGGAAAAGGCTGAGCCGAGGAGCCCCAACCAGGGAGGGCTGCAAAGACCCTCTCAGAACGACGCATCAGGTACTCGAACCCTTCCCACCCTTTAGGCTTGCGGGTCGCAGTCCATCCGTCGGACTGGAAGGTGGACATTAGTGAATATTATAGCTAATTTAGGAAGTCCGAAGCGGCTGTTCGGTTCAGTCGCGATTTCGTTTCTCATCGCCGGATGCAGCGGCGCTGCGTCATCGTTTGTGTCTCAATCGCACGGCTTTGAAGGAACCACGCCGACACAAAGCGTTTCTCCGCGGAGGAAGACATCTTCCCGTGCGCTTGGCAACACTTGGTACGTCAATGGGGTCAGCGGTGACGACCACAATAACTGCGGTAAGTACCTGACCGTTACCGACCAGGAAGCCTCCGCAATCTATCGCTACGCGGTCAGTGGCACCAACGCGACGTTGAAAGGAACTGTTTCGCTCAGCGGAGCAACCGATTGCGCGGCGACTTGGATCGCACGGCCCTATGTCTATTGCGCCGACGCGGGCAACGACGACGGCGAAGTCTTCAAATATCCCGCAGGTGGCTCGTCCATCGCGACGCTTTCGGGCATGGACTTTCCATTCGGCGTCGTTTCCGCACGCGTTCGCTAAACAAAAAGTAAGATTAGCTCGACTTAAAAGGGCTTAGCTTCGTTATTTGGGGCGAGCGAGGCCGCGTATTGTCGATCAGCTTCGAGCCACTCATCCTCGAGGTCAATGCGCCGCAGCCCCGCGGGATAGGTGCCGTGGGGTGCGCGGCTAGCCAATCTTGCGATAGCACCGTGATGTACTCAAAGTTTTCCCAGAGACCCGCGCCCTCCCGGCGGCGGACTATCGCCGTTATGGGCGCAAGCAGTGCCCACCCTTGCGCGATGTTGCCGGATAGCACTTCGAGGGTCAGCTCGCGATCGACCATCCCAGCTTTTACTAACGTCCCCAGCGTCTCGAAAAAGTTTCCCACGCGATTGACCTTTGTAATTTGGATCCAGCCTTCATCAGTTCGCGCGGATCGGTCGAAATACTGATGGCGGAACGCAGGATCACGAACCCGTGTTTGCAACCCCGCCATCACGAATTGCTGCGCGTCTTGGAAATCGAGCGTCTCCATAGTTTCACGGAGCTCGTTTAATGCGGCGATCTGGTTGCTGCTGCGCGCGTCGCTGAGCTGGACGATGGCTGCAATCGCCGTCGCGGCGATTACGACGAAGGTGCCTAACGTTGCCAGAGTATTGACGAGTTCCAAAGACATAATGCCCCCCAGAAAAGCGCAATAGCTATCTGGGAGGCTTTGTCGCGTGATCGGGGTTGGCCCTACCCGCGGGCCGAGGGCGGTCCTCCATGGGATATCGCACGGCCGCGGAGAACACCCTTACGGCCTGTCTGTTAGCTTCCGGAGGCATCGCATATGAACACTTTGGTTCGCTCCGGGCTTAGTATCGGCATCGCCGCGCTGTTTGCAGGCTGCGGAGGATCGTCGCCGCCGATTGGCGCGCCTTTCGTCCCGCCTGAGAACGAAACACGCGTAACGGGACGGGATGCGAAAACGTGCGGTGTCCAGATTCTTCACGCTTCAGCGGCCATCACGGCTATTTTCCGAATGGTTGGGGGCCTAGCGCGATGATACTCGTCGACGGCAACTTCGTCGGCACGACCTATTACGGCGGACGCTCCGACCACGGCATCGTCTATACGTTGTCGTCTTCCGGTGATTACAAAGTATTGTACTCGTTCAACGGAAGTCCCGACGGATACGGTCCGGGCAACCTCATCCGTTACAAAGGAAATTACTACGGCCTCACCAACCGCGGCGGCCTCTTCGACGGTGGATCGGTTTTCGAGATAACGCCGTCGGGCCAAGAACGCCTCCTCCATTCATTCGGGCGCGATAAGTTGGACGGAGCGTTCCCCGTCGGCATGACGCTTTACGATGGCAAATTTTACGGTACAACTTATTACGGCGGCGGGCATGGTGGCGGATGGGGCACGGTCTTCGAAGTGGCGCCGGATGGCGCGGAACGAATCCTACACCGGTTCGGTGGCCGAAAGGATGATTATGCCGGCACGCCAGGCGCCGATCTCACGGTGCTCAATGGAGTCCTCTACGGTACCGCCGGCACTTCGAAACACGGCTACGGCACGATCTACTCCCTGACGAGGTCCGGGCATTATGAGAACATCCACACGTTCACCGGCGCCGAGGGTGGCAACGGAGTGATCACGTCATATCGCGGCGCGCTCTATGGAACCACGAACGGCGGCATTGCCGGCAAGCATTACTTCTTCTATCGCGGCGCCTTCTTTGAGATGCAGCCTTCGGGCGATTTCCATATCATCGCGCGTCTGGGAAATTTAACGAATCGACCTGGCGGCCTACTGCCGGTGGACGGAGCCTTTTACTTTGGGATGGGTCCGGGCCCGTACAAGAACGGCGGCATTCACAAAGTCACGTTGTCCGGCGACGTCTCGCTCGTGTGTTGGTTTAAGCTGCGCCCTCACGGCCACAACGACGGCCAACGCGGCGGTAACGGAGTAGGCTTGACCTATCAAAAGGGGTCGCTCTACGGTCAGTCCCTCTGGGGCGGCCCGCGCCAAGCCGGCGGCGGAACGCTACTTCAGGTCACTCCTTAGCTTCTGGAGGCATCGCACACGAACACTTGGATTCGCTCCGGGCTTAGCATGAGCGTCGCGGCGCTGATTGCCGGCTGCGGCGTCCTTCGACAAGCTCAGGATGACACGCAGCTGCCGATCGGCGCGACGGGCGCGATGCCGCACAGCCGCGCGATCGGGACGCGTGCTGAGCGACACTTTGCCTACGTGGTCAATACGTTGTCCACTAGCGTTTCCGCCTACGCCATCAGCGCGAGCGACGGCGCCTTGACGCCGGTGCCCGGATCACCGTTTGCAGCGGGAAGTGACTCGTACGGAGTGGCGACGCATCCTGCAGGCTTCGTCTACGTGACCAATGCATACAGCAACGATGTCTCCGGTTTCTCGATCAACGCCAGGACCGGCGCGTTGACGCAAGTGCAGGGCTCGCCGTTTACGGCGGGCAGCTGGCCGACAGGCATTGCGATCGATCCTTCGGGCAGGTTCGCGTACGTGACCAACTATGGTTCCAACGACGTTTCCGTCTATGCTATCGACGCGAGCAGCGGCGCATTGATGCAAGTTTCTGGGTCTCCGTTTGCAGCGGGCAGCGGTCCGCAAGGAGTAGCGATTGATCCCACAGGCAAGTTCGCGTACGTGGTCAATTCTTTCTCGGCCAACGTTTCCGCGTATGCCGTCGACCTGAGCACCGGTACCTTGACGCAGGTGCAAGGGTCGCCGTTTGCAGCCGGCGACGAACCCTATGAAATAGCGATCGACCCGAAACGAAACTTCGCTTACGTTCCCAACTATCTTTCCTACGATGTTTCTGCTTATAAGATCGATGCGCGTAGTGGCGCGCTAAAGCAAGTGCATGGCTCGCCGTTTGCAACGGGTGGCTACCCGTTCGGCGTGACGATCGATCCCGAGGGTAAATTCGCGTACGTGGTCAACGAAGGATCCAACGCAGTTTACGGCTATGCCATCAACGCTCGCAGCGGTGCGTTGACGCAGGTGAAGGGGTCACCATTTAAGGCGGGTCGCGGCCCGCTACTAATGGCGATCGATCCTGCCGGCTTCGCGTATGTGACGAACCAAGGCTCCGGCAATGTTTCCGCCTATGCCATCAACACGGGCAGTGGAGCTTTAAAGAAGGTACAGGGCTCGCCGTTTAAGGCGGGTACATCCTCGTTTGGAGTGGCGATCTGGTAGAGAAAGCCCAAGCGAGGCGCGCCCGCATCAGTTTAACTTTCCGCAAGCGCGGTAGCTACTTCGAAATCCTCCCTTGAGGCGGTGGCGACGGCCTCAGCCTCCGTTGCCGGCAGGAGCTCCAATCCAACGAGTCGGTTATCGGCACGCTCAATGGCTAGGATGAGAGAATCTAGCTTTGCGTTGACTGCCGCGGTGTCACGGCTCTGAGCGTGGTTCAAGACGAAGATCATCAGAAACGTGACAATTGTCGTTCCCGTGTTGATAAGCAGCTGCCACTTCTCCGAGTAGTGCGTAATTGGACCAAAGACGGCCCAAACGACGACAACGGTAAAAGCGGCGCCGGTCGCCGCGGCCGAGGACACAAAACGATTCGCCGCGGAGGCAAAAATACTGAAGTGCCGTCTCACCCGTGACCTAAAAAGCTCTCCGCGTCAAGAACTCTTTGCCTTTGTCTTGGTTTTGGTCTTCGTCTTAGTCTTAGCCGGCCTTGTCTCGCCGTTGTTCGCAGCGTCCAGACGTTGTCGAGCTCTTGTCCACTTCTCACCGAGATCATCTCGCTCGTCAGCGCTGATGAGTTTCCGCGCGATAGCGAAGACGGTCGATTCCTCCTCCTTAATGTGGTGCTTAACGCTTTCGCCTAAGACTTGTAACTCTGCTTTAAACTTTTCGTCCGGCTTTTTGCCGGCTCTTAGTAGATCGATGAGATGAGCAGCTACGTCATGTTCCGTGTATGCCTCAAAGACATCGACTAGCTGTTCTTCGCTCTTCACATTATTGCGCAGCCGAGAGTAGAACAGGCGCTCCTCAATTTGCACGTGTGTCGAGAGCGCATATTCAAGCCGCTCAGCGAGATCGAGCAGCTCCGGATCACCAGCGCCGCAGTTGTCGGCCTGATCTAACATCGAGGCGGCCTTCCGGTGCTCTCCTCTTATGACATCTAAGATATCCAATATGTATGTTTGTCCTTTATATCGCAAGAAGGGGATGAGCGATGCTCGCGGTCGCGAGCATCGCGGTGCCGATTAGTTCTTAGCGGTAAGTGTAAGCAGTTGCTTCACGCAGCTTACCCTTACGGAGCATTCTACGTGGTAGCGCCCCTGCCCGTAAGAAGATTGATAACTATGAGTACCACGGCTGCCAAGAGAATCAAGTGGATTAAACTTCCACCGAAGTGCAATAGGAACCCGAGCAGCCAGAAAATGAACAGCACGGAAATTATCGTCCAAAGTATACTAGCCATGGATCATGTTATACCCGTGTTCCAGTAACCTCAAGCGCCTTACGCTTGTCGCGAGCGAACCGCTAAGACGTCTTTCAATAGAGGGCGCGGCCAGCGGTTTAGCG